>DBFAHJ010000189.1:0-22802 GCA_048227095.1 Collinsella aerofaciens
CATTTTCTCGGTTTCCAGCTCATGACAGACCCCTCTCTCATGGTGAAACGCATACATTATGCGATATGCACATTATCTCGCAAATTAATTTCAATATCCATCATCTAACTAAAGAATACTGACTCGCTGGTTCAGCGACGATGCGTTTTTACCCTTGCGTTCCCACTCGCCGCGTCGGCGGTCGGAAGGGTCTCCGTCTCGCAATCAGCGACCTTGTAACCGTATCTGATGACTGTAGGTTAAACCAACCCACAGCCATGAGCACGTTAACGTAGTACTATACTAATTACTTAACATGCTCATATATTTCTAACTGCGACTTAGAATTACTTAATATAGTCACATGTTAATGTGCTAATATATGACTATGCTATTTCAGAAAGGGGAGGACATGACGACGAACATCCTGCTAGTCAATCAGAAGGGCGGCGTCGGCAAGACGACGTTCGCCGACGAGATCGCCTGGGGTCTCGAGCGCCGCGGCCACAAAGTCGGATTCGGCAATCTCGACCCTCAGGGCGGCGCGAACCACGAGAAGAACCTGCTCGACGACGAGGACGCCGTGAATGTCATCGACACGCCGGGTTTCCTGAGCGACGACACCGCCGAGTATGCCAAGAATGCGGATATCGCAATCATCCCGGTGCAGCCCGGCACGCTGGGCCTGAAGCCCATGAAACGCACGATCAAGGTCATCACCGAGGCCAATCCTGACTTGTCGTTCGCAATCATCGTCAACAACTTCGCGGCGAACCAGACCGTGGACAGACAATTCCTCGAGCTTCTTGAGGCCGATGACCTTCCCGTGCTGGGCACTGTTCCGACCGCGGCGGCATTCAAACAGGGCGCGGCCCTGGGCAAGCCCGTATACGAGATCGCGAAAAACGGCAAGGCCGCCCAGGCGATTGAAAACATCCTGAACGAGCTGGAAGAGGTGCTGTAAATGGCAAAGTTCAAAAAGGCGACCTCATACTTCGACGTCGCAGCGGAGAAGGCCGAGGAGAGGCAGCAGAAAATCGTTGAAAGCGCATCTGAGCCCCAGAAACCGGCTCCTCAGGTGCGGAAAGCCGGGCGCCCCAAAAAGGGCGCTGAAGGGGCATCTGAGAGGCTTGTTCAGCTGTCCGTGTACGTTCCGGAGAGTTACCGAAAACGTTTGAAGCAAGTGGCGCTCGAGGAGGACAAGTCCGTATCGGATATCGCTCGGGAGCTTTTCGATCGCTATCTGGCCGAAAAAGAGTTCTAGTTGAGTTAACGGGCACCGAAAGGTGCCCGTTTTTCTTTTACCTTGGCCACTGAGAGCCGATTTAAGACCCCGTTTTATCTATCAGTGAGAAAACGGTCGAACCTCACCGATAGGACGTCTTATTTTCGATTCTGTAGCTCCCTGCCGGTAATTGAAGTGAGGTTGTTCAAATGTCGGTATCCAGATCAACCGGAAAACGGATTCGGCGTCATTGCCGAATTGTAGGGCTTGCAACTAAGTGGGATTAGTTCGCCCGGGGAGCCGAAGGCGACGCCGGCGCTGAGGGCTGACAGCGACGTAGTCGGGGAGCTGGGGCGTTAGCCCCCACACTTTTGGCCGAAGGCCATGCCAAGGAGCCGAAGGCCACGCGGAGTGAGGCATAGCCGAACGGAGGGCAAGGAGGCGCAGCCGACGCGCAGGGAGCCGTAGGCGACCGGAGGGCGAGCGTAGCGAGCGCCAAGGAGCGGTAGTGACGCGGAGCGAACGCAGTGAGCGGAGGGCAAGGACGATGGCTTTTCTTGTTTGTATATCGTTCGATTATTAAATGCTTTCTGGTGGATTTCTCTGTTTCCCTCTTGAGCTCAGACTAAGTGAATCTAATTCACTCTAGTCAGACTTGGTGGGTTGTATGAACCCATAGTTGTGGTTATTTCAACCCATAGTTGTGGTTATTTCAACCCATAGTGCATGGGTTAACTGAACCCATAGTTGGCATGGGTTATTTCAACCCATAGTCTCGTGAGACAACCCATAGTTGATAAGTTGGCCCAGGTTAACACAGGCTCAAACTATGGGTTGAAATAACTATTTCGGTACTTTTTGGCGTTTTCCGATCGCTTTCTATGGGTTGAATTAACCCATAGCCGGAAAAGTGGCTTAAATTTTCTATGGGTTCTTTCAACCCATAGCTCTACCGTCACAGAAAAGCATCCGCGATCCCTGTGAGCAAGTCTATGGGTTGTCCTAACCGATAGACTTGCTGAAGAACCGTTATTTAACCCCCTATCAATAAAATTATTTTTCGTCTAGCTATAGGTTAAACCAACCCATAGCTAGACTGTAGGTTGGTTTAACCTATAGTTTGTAAGGAAAAGAAATAGGGCTATGGGTTGTATGAACCCATAGCCCTTCAAACTAGGCAGAATGCTTTGCGTCCCACTGAGCTTTGCGTTTCGCCGAATTCTCAGCACGTTGCTTTTTCTTGCCCTCCTCGACTTCGAGTCTGCGCTTAGCGATCGCCGTCATATCGAGCCGGTACTCAACCGATTTGTTATTCCCGCGCGGCGACTTAATCAAAAGACCGAGTTCGACAAGCTTGTCGATTCTCTTTTTAACATTCGAGCGATCCGACTTGACGTCAGCCGCCATGGTGGCAAGGCTGATGTAGCAGGTTGATTTGTAGACGTCCTTGCGCTGGAACGACCAAATCCGCCCCATAATATCGGTGTCGAGCCTAGGCAGACCGAGCTCGAGCATCCATGGCGGCTTGATGATCGCGACCTTCTCGCTGACCATATCCTGCACCATGTGGGCGACACGGGACGATTCATCCGATGCCCGGCGAAGTACCTCGCGGTGACTCTTACTATTGGCCATGGCGGCATCTGTGACGGCCTGATTCGCGAAATCGGACGCCGTCCCCATTCCAGACGGGTTTGCGGGACCGGACGGGTGGCTATCCGTGTCCCACGGATAGCCACCGCCCACATCCGGTTTTAAATTTTTGGTATCCATAAACTAGCCTCTCGTTGAGGCTATCTAGCCATCAGCCGAAGTGATGCCATAGTATTTTGGTAGTACTTCAACATAGGGGCCCAAATCGAAGCATACGTGTGCTAGGATTGCAGGTAACAGGCCAGAAAGCCACATTTGAACATGAAAGAAGCCCTTCTTACTTGGCGGTTAGGGGGCTTTTTTCATATCTATTTTTGCTCTTTAACACGCTCCAAAAACTCGGCGATAGCGATCGCCGCCATAGACGACTTAGCTACACCGCGACTCTTCGCGTAGTCATCGAGATCACGCCAAATTTCGAGAGGCAGAGTAACCTGGATTCTTTTCTTCTCCTCGGCCACTGCCATAGACAATTACCTCCTTCGTTGAACAAGCGAAATCGTACCACTACTGATTGAAACAAAGCGTATCACAAATACTGTCTAAAATACAAACTAACACAAAGTGGTACACCTAAATTCGCTAAATCTTTTCGTCGGCCAGATAGGCACTCGAGTTTCCAAAAGGGGTACAGGAAATTGCCGAAAAGGGCACAGGGGCGGCGAGTGATTCACCAAGAGTGAAGGTGAGCCCTCTTAACCAAGCGTTACTCGTTGCTTTGAATGGCAACGCACTAGGGCGATGGGAGTACTCGGGAGACCTGCCTGTATATTATGCAGCTGATTGAATGGCAACAGGGCCGGCGACGCTGCCGGCCCTGTAACTGTCCACGCGGGGCAGGCCGCGCATGTTGAGTTTAACGCATCTCGTGACTGTTCAGATTCCGTGCACCGGGCGATTTGTTTTGGTCGTTTAGCTGGGCTAATGGTGGTTATTGGCTGGTGGGCTGGATGATTTGGACTAATAGTTGTTAATAGTGGCCGAACGAAGATCTGTTCAGGCTATTAGAAGCAATAGCAAGTACGGTCTTGGCTGGAAAACAGGTCGCGAGCAGGGGGGCCGAGCATGTACGGACCGGTGAGCAAGAACGGGCCGGCGTTGGAATTTGGGGAGATCGGCGAGGAAGTTAAGGAGGAGGTTCGGCGGCAAGTGATTGGCAAGATCGTCGAGAGGGCCAGGGGCAAGCTCAAGGCCCGTGACGAGCGCGAATACGATTCGTTTTGGGGTCGCGGGAATCAAGAACACCTTCGTCGAGCTGCGGAAAGACTGGATTCCGGCGAGGGAGTGGAGCACGGATTGATCGAAGAAGAATGACGCTCTGCTAGAATCAGCAGCGCTGTCGGCAGCCCTTGTGCCGGGCAGAGCCCTCCATCCGATGGGAGGTGATGCCCATGACCGATTTCACCGAGTTCGTGAAGTTCCTGACCGCCCTGGTCTCGCTCCTCACGGCCCTTGTCGGCCTTTCCAAGGCACTCAAGCAGGGCTCGAAGCCCAAAAAGAAAGGCCACCGTCGCTAAGACGATGACCTAACTTTCTAACGCAACGGCTCTGCCCAGCTCTCTACAACTTGGGCTGCCGTCGGCACCATTCTACCCGCATGACATTGCTGTTGTCGATGCGCCGTATCAAGAATCCACGGCAGCGTTCGCGGTTGCAAAACAGCCCAACAAATAGCGGCTATTAGTCAGCTCGGCTGTCCAAAAGGCCTAATAGTTGCTAATAGCGGCCAGTTGGCAACGGATTTGGGCTATTAGTTCTAACAGTGCCTATACTATGACCCCACAAACGGGACAAGGTTTTCTATCCGCACGAGGTTTTAAAGTTTTAGCTGGAACAATCCGGCAGATTGGAGCACAGAACATGAGGTTCGAACGCCTCATGTCGCTCAAAATACGTCTCCTCAACTGCGCAAAGGAGAACGGTTTTTAGCGACAGGGAGACAATGGAATGATCTGGTTCACCAGTGACACGCACTTCGGGCACGAGAACGTCCTGAAGTTCACCGACCGCCCGTGGGAGACGATTTGGCAGATGAACGACGCCATCGTCGACAGCATCAACGGTAGGGTCGCCATGGACGACGAGCTCTACATCCTGGGAGATTTCTCATTCAAGATGACCGCCCAGGACGCCTATGGGCTGCGCAAGCGAATCGCCTGCAGGCGTATCCACCTCGTCCCGGGAAACCACGACAAGGACTGGACCCGGCCGGCGGTCGCGGGTGCATTCACCGTGGAGCCGCCGATCTGCGTGCTCAAGATCGACGGGCAGAAGATTGTCCTGAGCCATTACCCCATGGCCGACTGGCAGGGCATGAACCATGGATCGTGGCACCTCCACGGGCATATCCACAGCAGCGGCGGCGCGTACAACGAGTTCAACCGCAAGCAGGGCCTTCTGCGCTACGACGTCGGTTGCGATGCCAACGGGCATTCCCCGGTGAGCCTCGACGGGCTGAGGGAATGGTTCGCGGGAGTCGACGAGCCGTGCGGCCGGGTGAAGTGGCCCTGGTGGGTCAACGAGACCGGCGACAGGCAGGTCGAGCGCGAGCTGGCGGCGTACAAGAGGGAAGAGGCGATCCGATGACGGTCTATGTGACAGGCGACATCCACGGTGGGCTCGACATGCAAAAGCTCCGCGACTGGGAGCTTGGCGACAGTCTTACCAGCGACGACTATCTCATCGTTGCCGGTGACTTTGGCTTTCCGTGGAACTTTTCCGCTGAGGAATGCGCCGACATCGTTTGGCTGGAGTCGCGCCCCTACACGGTGCTGTTCGTCGACGGCAACCACGAGCGCTTCGATCACTGGGCGGAGCGCCCCGTGGAGTTATGGCATGGCGGGCTGACGCAGCACCTGTCGGACACCTCGCCCATTCGGCGCCTGACGCGCGGCGAGGTCTTCGAGCTCGACGGCTCGACAATCTTCACCATGGGCGGTGCCACGAGCGTGGACAGGGAATACCGCGTTCCGTATTCCAGCTGGTGGCCTCAGGAGCTCCCGGACGAGCGCGAATTCGATGCCGCGCGGGCAAAGCTCGACGAGGTCGGCTGGTTGGTCGACTGCGTCATCACCCATACCTGCTCGACGCACATGCTCTCGCCGACGCTCTACCCGGACCCGGGCTGGGAACGCCCTGATGTGGACCGGCTGACCGGATTCCTTGACGAGCTCGAGGACCGCCTGGACTATAAACACTGGTATTACGGCCATTTTCACCGAGACGGCAACCCGGACGAACGGCACACGGTGCTGTACGACCGGATCGTGAGGCTCGGGGACAAACTCCTGCCGTGGGGTGCGTACTGATGACGGTCTATGTGACAGGCGACGTGCACGGCAGGGCCGAGTACGGGTCCAGCCGGTTTGCATTCAAAAATTGGCCGCTGGGCCGGACCCTGACGCGCGATGACGTGGTGATCGTGGCCGGCGACTTCGGCTTTGTCTGGGATGGATCCAACGCCGAGAAATACTGGCTCGACTGGTTCGAGTCGAAGCCGTGGACCACGTGTTTCGTAGACGGCAACCATGAGAATCACCACGCCCTGGCTGGGCTGCCGGTGCGGGAGTGGAACGGCGGGTTCGTCCACGAGGCGCGACCGCACGTGCTGCACCTGATGCGCGGAGAGGTGTTCGATATCGACGGGCTCACAGTCCTTGCCATGGGCGGCGCCGCGAGCAACGACAGGCAGTATCGCAAGGAGGGGAGGAGCTGGTGGCCCGAGGAGATACCGAGCGTGGAAGAGATGGGGCACTGCCGCGCCTCGCTCGATCGCGTGGGCTGGAAGGTCGACTACGTTGTGACTCACGAGGCTCCTGCCGACCTGGCAGAGCAACTATGCCGGGAGCGCGAACGCGAGTATCTGGACGACCGGCTGCAACGATTCCTTGGCGAGCTCGACGGGCGACTCGGCTGCCGCGCCTGGTTCTTCGGCCACTACCACGGCGACGAGTGGCGTGACGCCAGGCATCGCCTTATCTACCGAGACATCGTGCCGGTCGAAGATGCTGCGCCCGCTTCTAGAAACCTTCTAGAAGCGCTCTAGAAGGTTTCTAGAAATTAGGCGCCATATGGACTATTCCAATTCAAAAGTCTGGTCGAGGGAGTTCGACCCGGCACCCACCCCGTCGACTTTCACTTCGATGGGAGACATGTCGTTGAGGTCAAAAATCGACACACCGTCGCATTCGCCTCCCGGCGCAAGCCCTTGCGAAGAGAAGTGATCTTCCTGCAAATCGGCGGCAAACCCGCGAGATAGCATCTGCTTATTTTGATAAGCCGTGATGTAGCTACCAACAGCGCATGAATCTGCCGATCGGTTGTTAATGGCGTGCCAGCGAACAACGGCAACCTTCCCGCCATCGCCAGTCGGGGAATCATGCACCTCGACGCCGGTGACTGAATACTTCATCTTGCCGTAAACCCCGTCTTCCTGCGCGTTATCAGAATCGGCGACCCGAACTGCCGTCTGATGATCGTCTGCCTGGCTGCACCCAGAGGTCATAACTAGGGCGGCTGCCAGAACACCCGCAGCCCCAAAGTTCCGAGCTAGGTTGATTGCCTTTTTAACAGAGAGATGCTCCATCGATTACTCCAAACTTAATTGTTTTTGAATGCCATCAGCCAAACAGCCAAGCCCCAATGAGCATGACCACTGAAACTGCCGTAAGCGAAGCCCAGACGGCATTTTGACGGGTGATGACACCGCTGATGGTGAGCGGATTTGCGCCGGCACCATCAATGACAGTCCATACGAGTGCCGTGACCAAAAAGACGACCAGCCCTGCCGTTATCAACTCACGGCGAGACGGCCTTAGCTTGTCGGACATATCTACACGCCCCTCGTCTGGGTCATGACCTCGACCTTGGCCTCGGCCACGGCCGCCCGCTGCTCGGAGGCGGCGAGGCGGTCCTTGAGGGCGGCGACCTCGGCCATCAGGTCACGCTGGGCGAGGAGGGAGACGTTGAGATCGGCCTGAGCCTTGGCCGCGGCGTCGACCGCACCCCTCATGCTTTCAATTCGATCGTCTTTTGCGGCTGATTCTGCCAAGAGCTGATTGTTCTCGGAATCGAGCTTCTTGAGCTGCGAGAGGTAATCGGCGACGGTGGCGTGGAGCTCATCGTTCTCAATCTCCAAGCTCGCAGTATCCAGCTCGAATTTCTCTTTGATGGCGGCGACCTGCTCGACGCAATTAGATTTGATGCTCTGAATCTGTTCCGTTGCACTTTTCTTGGCGGCGTCGGCGTCCTCGCAGGCAGCACGAGCCTCCATCGCGGCGGCTTCGGCAGCGCCCACGATGATGCGCTTGACCCGCTCGACCGCCTCATCGAGGACGGCCGATGCGTCGAGCGCAGCCTTCACGCCGGAAGTGGCGTTAGGGTGGTAGCCGTCGACCAAGCGGGCGACGGTATCGGCCTGCGAGAGGCCAAGGCTCGTGCTGATGTCCTTTATGGCGTCACGGGTCTCCGATGAGACATTCAGACTGGTCATTTTCTTTTCGGACTGGACTTGGTTTTCGGCCATGATGCGGCACTCCAATCAACAACGGGCATGGCTCCGCCACGCCGTACGGCTGGGAAGAAATACGCGGCCGCTGTTGAGTTGTGTTCGTCCTGCGATCGGTGAGTTCTAAAAAGGCGTCTCAAGTCATGCGTTCACGCAGGGTTTCAGTTGGAGAAATACCGCACTCTTATATAGTAGCGCACTCGGATTTATCTTCTGACGCCCACTAACCCGCGCTCGCGGAGCACGCGGTACAGGGTCGATTTCGAGATACCTGTTGCGGCGCAGATGTCGGGAATTGGCGTCTCACGGGCGAGGTAGAGCTTCACAGCAGCGTCGGCCTTGACGTCCGCGATACGCGGGCGGCCCCCGACGTTGCCACCGCGGCTCCGTTTGACGGCGATACCCTCGGCCTGGCGCTGCCTGATCAGGTCGCGCTCGAGCTCGGCGGTGCAGGCATGGGTGCCCAGCACGAAACGGCCGAATGCAGTATCGAGGTCAACGGGCTGCTTCAGTGATATGAGCTTCACTCCTAAGTTCCTGAACATCAGGTCATAGTTCAGTAGCTGCCTCGTCGATCTGGTCAGGCGCTCCCAGGACTCGACCACCACTTCATCGCCGCGCTTCATCTTTTTGAACAACTTTTTCTGTTGCGTGCGGTCGCCCTCGCGTGCGCCAGTCTCTTTGTCTTTGAAGATGCGCTCATAGGCCACGCCAGCGTTGACCAATGCCTCGATTTGACGGTCGAGCTTCTGGTCCTTTGTGCTCACGCGGGCATATCCATATCGTGTCATTTTTAGCCTCCTGCCTCGTAGTTTGATTTTCCCATGGGAATCAAAGGCGAGGTTTTGGCACTGGGTTTTGGCACTCGACATTCATGGCATCGAGGGTTCGATTTTCGAGTGCCCAGAGGCATACCTTTTGAGACTGTTTAATTTGAACAATAACAGAGGTGTACCAGTTAACCGGGGTAGTCGCAGATTCGGTTAGAATTGATGTCACGGCGCATTCCGTGCGCGGGCGGCCGACGATTTGATCGGAGGTCACCATATGCTGAAATTCCTTAACGCGCTGGCCGCTCTTGCAACGGTCGGCGCGTTCATCATCGCGTTTTTAAACTCGTATGAGGTTCGGATTAAGGTCCGTAGGCGTACGCGCGGTGCGGACAGTGGACGGCATTTGCGCCACAAGCGCAAATAAGAATGCCCGGGGGTCGGAGCCCGGGCATTTAACAAAGACTGAAAACTAGGCCGCCCGCGCTCCATGTTGCTTACACGGGATGCGTCGTTTTCTGTTGTCATTCTACCCTCTTTGGGCAGATAAAACCACCGTACGCTTGAGTTCTCATGCGAGTTCACCCATCGTCCATGCGGCGTGATCGCAACAGTGGGAGCCGTCCAGGACAGCTCATCTTACAATCGAATGAATTGCAGCTGCCGAATTGATCTCCATAAACATGACGCGGCTGTAGAATGAAGCAGGGTCGAAACGAAGCAGTTCCCGGACAATTGGCGTCCGGCCAGACACTTCGGTTCGGCCCTTTCTCATGCGCATTTCTAGAAACGCCTAGTACGGATACAGGTCTGGACTAGGTCCACTCATCGCCAGCGACATGTATTCCGAAATGATTGCGAATCGCTTTTGATGCGGTGCCTGACGGCACCTATGATCCGCTCGCGAAGCTCGCTGACTTATATATCTCTTATTTACATCGCCCGGGGAGCGAAGCGACGCCGGCGCTGAGGGCTGGCACGCCTCGCGCTGATGACTTGCTGATTGTAATAACTGGTCGCGAGGTCTAATTAGCTTGGTGGTTGAATTGTTAGGCGGTGGAGCATCCACAGAGTCCGGGCACAATCGTGGACCCTCCCTAAATCTTCGAAACCAGCATTGCAGCTGGGAAAGCCTCACCCGCCCCTTGGCCTTTTGCTCGACGATCTCGCGGGACTCCGCATGGCTACGCCCATGCATCCGGACCGTTCGTTTTAACGCGCCGGCCGTCCTCACCGGCACCCCCGTACATGGCGAAACCCGGGGTTTGGCTCAGAATCCGTCACGGCTGCATGCTCATCGTGATCCTCTTTGCTTGACGTTGCGGCTTATCACCGCGACACGTGTGTTGCCACACGGCTATCCAACCAACTCCTGATCTTCGGCTGTTCGCCTACTTTCCTGCAGTTTTCCAGCAGGACAATCGCTCTGAATCCGGCACGCCGTCTCCGCCCAGAAGGGCCGAGGCGGCGCAGGGGTCACATGGAGGGCACTACCCCCGTCGAAGTCTCCGTAGAGACGGGACAATGAACCTGTACAGCTCAGTCTCCGATTATTCGAGCCCTTGGCTACCTTTTTGAACGGGTCTTAAACCCGTGCCGACCGGGAACGGCATATGTCCGCTCCCATAAAAAATGGGAGCCGTGCGAGCCGGCTCCCATTTGCGTTTTCTAACTGTCATCCATAGCGTGACCTGCGGGTCCCTGCTATCATTGGATGTGTCAGGAGTGCTGTTTGCGTTTTTAGCACAACTGGCAAGTAGAAACGCGAGTTGGTAGCTCGCCTCTACACCGTGCGGAGGTGTTGGTAGCACCCGAGCACAATCTTGATGGTATCACGCCCGCCCGTCTTTTCGGCGGGCGGGTTGCCATTTTTTTATGCCTCTACCTGCGGAAACTATAGTATACCTCAGTAACTCATGCCTCACCGCTCTACCGGGGCATGAGTGCTTTACTCCGCCCCGACAGGCAGTTCGAGGCTAGCGAGGCGTGTCGCCGCGAGCGTAATCGCCGCGATCGACGACGCGATCGTCCATCTGTCGCGACACGGCGCTACCGCTGTGCGCCTGGCCGGCGGCGCGAACGCGGTCGTCGCCGGCATCGACAACGCCGCCGGCGTAACGGTTGCGAATCTCCCTTGCGTAACCGCGACGCGCAAGAAGCTCATCGCGTACGGCGGGGTCTTCGAGCAGGTCTTCGTCACACTTCGGGGCAACGAATTTAGGGAATGTGTTATAGGCCACGCCCTTGCTCGCTTTCGCCTGCTCGACCCACGCCGAGTATGCTTTCTTGAGACGCTTGATGTAAATCTCACAGCGTTTCTCGTACGGCAACGCTCGCTCGGCTTCCAGCACATTTTTTTCGAACGCCGTCTGCAACGACTTCAACGCGAAGCGCCCGTCGAGACGGGTCAGGTTGAAAGTGCACTTCGGATTGCCGGCCTCTTTGATATCGAGATCTGTCGCATAGACTCGATTGTTCTTGATGAAAATGTCTACGCCCCATGAGGCAAGTAATTTCTTGAACTGCTCCATATTCTTTACGCGACCTTCGTCAATCGCAATATGGATCAGCTCGCGCAGATTGTTTTTATAACTGTACTCTCCCCGATCGACAATCTCCTTTTCAATATCGCGCGGCTGACGATCTCGAATCTTTGAATTTCTCTTACCTTTTTCAAGTTGAGTAAGATTCCAGTCCTTGTCCATTTCACGAACCCATGAAGCGCGTTCGAATTTTCCGCGACGCCCACCAGTCTCGCAACGTTTGCCGGTCAGCAAATCGGTACGGTTGATCGCCATATGGACCGCGTAGCGTTTTCCCGCCTTATCGCTTTCCTCATGCAACGCGAGAATCACTTGTTGATGCGGATAGTGCTTCGCAAGCCATTGCTCCGCGTAGGCCAAACATGCATCGGGGGTCATCTTGCCTCCGTTGCAGCTGCACTCCTCGGGCAGAAACGCGAGAATCTGATGAAGCATGATTACGTTTTTGACTCCGGCTCTCGACGGTTTGTCGTGATGGAAAACCTTTCTGGTTCTATCCATTTTCGAAAACCAGTGGTCGCTCCATTCGATGTTCCAGCCACCACGCACAATCGCATCTTTTCCGTTGATGTATTTACGAACATTCTTTGCATAGCGCTCACTCGACACTCTTTTCTGTTTGATAACAGTCACTTCACATCACCACCGACGAAATAGCGCTTTTCAAGCTCGTCGATGAAACGGTCTAGCTTACGCCCAACTTGATAAACCTTCTCAAGTGTTCGAAAAACAGCTTTCTCGTTGTACGCGGGAAGCCCTTGGGCGTTCAAAAAATACATGAGCTGATTGAGATTCGTTCCTTCCTTCAAAAGCTCGTGATAAATTTTGTCGATCGACGCCCGATCGACATCGATTTTCTCGACTCTCCCGACAAGAGCAGTGCGACGCATGAAGGCCGACATCGACACGCCGAGTTCAGAAGCGCGATTCTCAATGGATTTTTTCTCACTTGGCGAAACCCGGATGCGAATCATCTCAGTTCGCTCTTCGTCTTCAGTCAGATCGACCCCGCGAGTCACCGCGTCATCGGGACGCAGGAAATACCTAATCAGTTCGGCCTCAGACATTTGGGCCTTTTTGGAAAACGCAACAAGCGTTTTCTTTTCTTCTTCACTCAGCGTTGCCTTGACTGTGAACGGACGTTTCGTACTCACGGACAGCTCCTCGAAAATGAACCGCACACCGGAGAGGCCTCCGGTGCAAAACCAGCTATTCGATTCGCTTTCCTTTTCGAGTGCTTAAAAATCGCCGACGCGATTTGAAAACGTCTCGCGAAAACTTTACCGCCGTGAGAGGTGGTAAAGCAAGATGTGTGGGAAAACAAATGGCCCGTATGGGCCCATTTGTTGCCACCCACACCCATCTTGCAATCTCCGGAACGGTGATTGGGCGGAACGCAGTGTAGACGTGGAATGAGAGGCCTCATTCCAAGCGAGAGGCCTCGCGGCGTTGTAACTGCGTGAAGACCGTGAGCGGAAGCGAATTTTTAACGCGAAGGATGCTGAGTGTTAGAAATTCGCTGTAGCGAGAGCGAAGCGGTGATGCGAATGCGAGGGATGCCGAGTATTTGCATCGCCGCGCAGCGGGTTTGCGCCGCGGGCGGCGCAAACATTCGACTTGTCGAATCGTTTTTCGCAACGCCGGCGGAAAAGTTGAGGCAGCTTTCGACAATTTCAATGGCGCGGAGAGTCATTAGCGTGACTCGCAGCGCTGTTGGATTTGTCGAAAGGTGACGCGGCTCGCATTGCGATTCGGATTAGCGAGTCGGTTTTCATGCGGCGGTCAAGCCGCCTATGATCGCGACCTTCGGTCGCTATCGATTTTCAAATTTTGTTTTGACGCGAGTTGAGATGCGAAACGAAAAACCGAAACGCCCGCGCGAGCCGTTTCGACTTTTGCGCGGGCGTTTCGAATCAAATGAAAATCAATACGATGAGTTTTTGAGTTTCACGCTTCATAACAGATTTAAAAACTACGGCGTCGATTCCAACTGCCATCAATCAACCGATGCAGTCGCAGTCAACTTACCGACCCAGGTCCAAGGGCGGAGCCCTGGCAAGAGCCAACGGCTGCGAACTTGTGGCTACATTTACGATGGAGGTACAAGTTCGCGTCTCTTGCGAGATTTTTCATCTCACAGCACATTTCACGGCAAACCATCGCCGCGCTTAGATCGCTTCGGTGTCCGGTGGCTGTCCGGTAGCGAACCTTTTACCGAGACGCACCGGAGACATTGCGTAACTGTGTCATGCCGCAACAATGTAAAAGTGTGACTGCCGAACTGTGTAATAACGCAATAACGTAACAACGTTATTGCGTCACTTTTTAACGCCGCCAAGGGCGCCGGGTTTTTAGGGCAGAACCCTAGTGCGCCGCCGGGCTTTGTGCGGCGGCGCACTAGGGTTCTGCCCTAAAACCCGGCACACGGCAAAACGAAATAACAGAACTATGCAATAACGACATTACGTAAATACGGCATTGCTGAAAAAGTGAATACCGTTGACACTCCCCGTAGTTGAAACCAGGGGTTTTACGACGGTTTTGATAATCTATGTGGTCGATATAATACCGTTGAACCCGCATATCGATACCGCTCAGCCATTCGCCTCGCCCCCATCGCACGCATCTTCATCCGGTCTGTCATTATCAATCTAACGATGCTTTGAGGAACGTAGGTGCTTCCAAATGTACTGTCGACTTCTTCTCAAACTAATCCTAAGAGACAAGGCCGTATGGATTTGTACGCTCGTTCTTGCCGCAGCCTTCTCCGTCCCCATTGCGTTCAATTCACCCATCTACGGGCCCTTCTTTATGAAGCAGGGCATGCAGGGCTTTGTCGACGCATTCAATACGCGCGCACCCCAGGCCGGCGGCATAGACCTATCGCCAGAGCAGCAAGATGACGCGGAGCTTGCAAGATACGCGAACGCCGCCCTCGCCGCTCAAACCGACGCCGCCTTTCTCGATTCTGCCGAGAGCTACTACGCGCTCATGGGCGAAGGCTTCCAATCCGGGTCCATCGTGGGGGACCGAGAGACCAATGACGCAGACCTCGCGTATTGCCGTGCCCTGAGCAGCTCCGGCATCACGGATATCCCGGCCTCCGCAAGCGACCTGCCATTCCTTTCCTTCCTGCCCTACGCCATTGCCACGGCGCCGTCCTTCCTTCCCTTCATCCCCTTCCTTCTCTCGTCGATACTCGTGCTCGGCGCCACAAGGCCCGGGACCCTGGCGGCGAAGGCGCCCGCGCCCAAATTCCGGCGCCTTATCCAGACCGTGTTTTCGATAATCGGCGCGGGGACCGCGATGCTCCTCGCCGGCCTCGCACCCGGGGGCATTTGCGCCTTGGCCCTAAACGGATTCGGGCAAATCGGGTACCCGATCGCCTTCTTCCATGACGGCGCGCTCACTACCACGACCGCGGGAGACGTCTTCACGACCCTGCTTCTCGCGCTGCTCGCGGGCGGAACCTTGATATCCGTTTGTTCCGTCGTCCTATCGACCGCGACGAGGCGCGTCCTCGCGGGCCCCCTTGCCTCAGCGCTGCTTGTCGCGGCCCCGGCATTCCCGTTACTGTCCGATTCGGCACTGGGGCATAACGCCGCGCTCAATCTCCTGCCGCTGGCCGTGTTCTCGCCTATCGAGGCAACGGGTTACGTAGGATGCTTCCCGACAGAATTCATTGGCTCCGGTTCGGGCGGCGCATCGATGCTTGCCGTGGCCCTGGTATACGCCGCGGTCCTTTTTGCGGTCGGCGCCGTCGTGGCACGTTCGCCCAAACAGGCTGGACCCGCTAAAAAGCACCATGGGCTCGAGCTTCTGGACGCGAGCGTGGGATACGGGAGCACGACGATACTTTCAATCGGGTCGCTTTTCCTGAGCCCGGGAACGGCGGCGGGCCTCGTCGCTCCCAACGGCTCGGGGAAAACCACCCTTCTTGAAGCGCTGTCGGGCCAATTTCCCACCCGCATCCGCTCGGGAAGCCTGGCGGCAGACGGAATCTGCCAACGCCGATCAGCCGAATTCGCAGAACTCGTCTACCTGAGCTCTTCGGGCAGCGCGGATCTCTACCCCACGCTATCGGCCATCGAGCACCTTGCTTTCGTTAGGGAGGCGTGGAAATCGGCCGCCGACATCGACTCGCTCTGCGACTCCCTCGGAATCTCCCCATATCTCGACAAGCCGACCCGTAAACTCTCGACAGGAATGAAGCAGCAGGTAAAGCTTGCCATGGCGATAGCGACCGATTGCCCGTACCTCATCCTCGATGAACCGCTGAACGGCCTCGATCCGGGAAAGCGGAAAACCTCCTGCGACGCGATGCGCAGCGAGGTGGCGCGGGGACGCAGCGTGCTCATCTCAAGCCACCTGCTCGACGACCTGGCAGACCTCACCAACTCGTTTTACTTCATCGAAGACGGCACGCTCGTGGAAAAGATCGAGTCGTCCTCGCAAACACTCAAGCAGGAATACCTCGATACATACGAAGGAGGTGAATGACATGAAACTATTTGAACAGCTGAAGACCAATGCGTCGCGCATGGCTGTCTACGCCATCCTCGTGGCAACGGCTTTATGCGGAATCGCGGCACCCGTCTATGCGCTCAACGGGGAGAAAGGCGATGTCGAACCCGCGTACATGGCTTCGACGGTTAAAGACCGGTACAAAGCCTTCTCTGGAGACGCGTTTTACGTAGCAGAGTACGACACGACCTACCGTGAGCTTCGCTACAACAAGAGATACGAATATCTAGGCGCAAAAGCAATCAGCTATACATCGGGTTGGTACGGCTCCCACTATGGACACATAACCCAGTTCAAGTGTAACTACCGCGTGTACAACTAAAGCAACCCGGCCGGGACGAGGGGCGACGCAAAAGCGTCGCCCCCGTTTTTAACCATGCCAGCTGAACCTGGTTCAGGCTTCAATGCAAGAAGAAGCAGGCCGAGGTCCAGATTTCGGACAAGAAGAGGGCGCTCGCGCGCGAGGCGCGCAAGGCACGCAACCACGCGCTCATGGTCGCCGGCGGGCTCATCGTGAACCACGCGCCGGGCGGCAACTGGAAACGCATCGACTGGGACAGGCTTGCGGCGTGAATCGACCGCCACGGATACAAAATCACCGGCTCCACGCAGCACGGAATCTGGACCCGTAACCTTTCGTAGCCCAGATCAAAATACCGGTTGTTTCCAGAAATCCTCTAGGAGGCGTCTAGATAGAGGATTTCTGGAAATGCAAATAACAATAATTTAGATTCCGAGCGTATCGACCGGAGCAACAACGATGCCTTCGCTAGTTACGTGAGCCGGCATACCAAACCCGATGACGATGAGTTTCGCCGCAGGCGGCCTCTCCCCGCGATCGACCAGCTTTCGCTCAAGTCGAAGCAGATTTTCCACTGCCTCTGGGACTTGGGGGCTCCCGAGCTTAACCTCAACGGCAACCCACGAGCCGTCACGACGATGGACAATCGCGTCGACCTCTAGGTCGTCAGCGTCGTGGTAGTGAGATACGGTCGCATCGCTGGCCGCCGCGTAAACCTTGAGATCGTGCAGCACAAGGGATTCGAAGAGCAAGCCAAGGGTCTTCGGATCGGATGACAACGACTCCGGATCCGCACCGATGAGGGCGACGGCGAGCGATGAGTCCGCAAGGTGCCGCTTCGCGCCCTGCCGCAACTTCACCGGCGACCTGAGAGCCGGATGCCACGCGGGGACATCGTCGACGATATTGATACGGCGCAGCGCGTCCATGTAGCCGGTAATCGTATTCTTTGAGACGTCAACACCCAAATCCCTTTCGATGGACCTCATGCCGGCAAGAGTCGATTCATTGCGTGCAAGCGACGAGAGCAAAGCCCTTACCTTAACCGGGTCGCGTTTCACTCCATCCGCCCTCGAAACGTCAGACTCGCAAACACCGTCAATATAGGCGGCGGCTATCCGCATTGCGTCGGCAGTTGTCTTACCGACCGCTTGGGGCCAACCGCCGCGGCAGAGCAAATCCGCGATACCGGCGATACCGGCGATGGATCCGAGTGACGCCGCAACGGAATCTCCATCGAGCAGCGCACCAAGCGAGACCGCTCCCGACGAAATACCGAGCTCGAAAAGCGTCATGGTATCCATCCGCAAACGGGCGATTCGACCCACACCGCTGTGCATCGGCTGGTTCTCGGCTCGCGGCGTCGCAGATCCGGTGAGAATGAACTGTCCTGGCTCCCCTCCCCTGACATCGCATTCGAATCGCACGGCATCCCATAGCTTCGGTTCTTCCTGCCATTCGTCGACAAGCCTCGGGGTCGGTCCGACAATTGCTTGGGCCGGATCGAGACGAGCGAGCTGGAGGGCCGCAAAACCGCCAGATGGGTCGGAGAGAGATAACGATGACTCGGCAAATCTCTGAGCTGTCGTTGTCTTTCCACACCATTTCGGCCCCTGAATGAGCACTGCACCAAAAATGCCAAGGTCGCGCTCGACCAAGCAGTCAACACAACGTCCTATATACCTATCCATCGGCTTTCCCTCCAATCATTCATTTGAAATTATAGCGTCTATCTGCGTCGTTGGGACAAATAACGATTACTTATTGGGACGATTGACGGTAATTTATTGGGACGATTTCCATTTTCTTAAGGCACTAATCAACGAGACCCACTGTGAACTATGAGACGGATAAATTTAGCTGACGCCTCTCATGAGTTCAGCAATGCTGATTTGAAATCCGTCGGCAATCTTCTTGAGATTTGAGAGGCTGACATTACGCCGCCCGACTTCAATGCTCGCGTAGTAGGAACGATCCATTTCAATCAAATTGGCGAACTGCTCCTGGCTGCACCCGAGTCCAGCGCGAAGCTCTTTGCATCTCATGCCGAATGATTTCTGAAGCGTCTTCGTATCCATGACAAAAAGAGTCATGGATTGTTGTATAAAAGCCAATGGACTATATACAACAATCCCAGTTAAGGCGCATAACTATCTCTATTGGAAAGCGCTCTGATGCCCAGTCGGATAGGGCACGGAAAAGGAATGGAACAGCACAATGACTCAGGGAAAGCACTTCGCTGCCGGTGGCGATCACTTCGCCGCACTGCCAAACAAAAAGATTCACACTCCGAAGGGGATCGCGCGTCTGACCGTCACCGCGGCGACCATGGCCGCCATGACCGGATCGAGCCTCATCTCACCGTTCACGGCATTCGCCCAGACCGGTGACGGGGGCACACAGCACCCCGCCGTGATGTCGCCGATCGCCACCCACGCCGGCGCGGCATCCGGTACCGGCGCGAAATCCGCCGCACAGACCATCGCGGACCTGCAGAAGGCAGTCGACGAGGCGAAGGCGAAGGAGGACGCCGCCAAGGCATCCTACGATGAGGCCGCCGGTCCCTACAACGAGGCGGCTTCCGCCCGCGACCAGGCCAAGGCATCCTACGATTCGGCAGTCAGCGCCGGCACGGCAGCCGACCGAGCGGCAATGGACGAGTACGCCCGTCAGGTCGCAGAGGGCAAGGACGCCGCCGATGCCGCCGGCAAGGACCTCGAGCAGGCGAAGGCGGGTCTCGCAGACGCCAAGGCGGATGCGTCCGAGAAGGACGAAGCGTACAAGTCCGCCATCAAGGCGGCCCAGAATGCCAAGGATGCCCTCGATAAGGCCAAGGCCGATGCCGTAAGCGCCACCCCGGAGGCAATCAGTGCCGCCGAGCAGGCCGTGCGCGATGCCCAGGCTGCCGTGGACAGGGCACAGGCCAATCTCGCCAACGCCAACGCGACGCTTGCCGATGCCCAGTCCAAGCTGGTTGCGGCCCAGTCTGCAAAGGATTCCGCCGATGCCGTCCTCGCCGCAGCCCAGCAGAACAAGGACGCGGCGGATGCGAAGGCCGCAGCCGCCAGCGCCGCCTACGAGAAGGCGAAAACCGACCTCGCCGCAGCGGAGGCAGGCGCCAGCGGTCCGGAGTACGATGCGGCAAAACAGAAGGTCGCGGACGCAGAGGCAGCCCTCGCTGCCGCACAAGCGACACAGTCCCAGTGCGAGTCCGAGCTCGAGCAGGCGCAGTCCGCTGCAGCAACGGCACAGACCGAACTGAATGATGCCCAGGCATCCCTCTCTGCGAAGCAGCAGGCCGCGATCGATGCCGCGTCCGGCGTGAACGACGCCCAGTCCGCACTCGATGCCGCGAACTCCGACCTCGATGCGGCCAAGCAGGCGAACGCCGATGCCATCGCCAAGCTGGATGCCGCGAAGCAGGCTGTCAAGGACGCCGAGTCCGCCAAGGCAGCCGCCGACGTAGAGCTCGCGAACGCCAAGACCGCAAAGGATACCGCTGACGCGGCCGTGACCGCCGCCCAGCAGAAGGTCGACGAGGCACAGGCGAAACTCGACTCCGCCGACGCACAGCTCAAGCAGGGAGCCATCGGCTTCTTCAAGGCCATGGGTGCCGATTCAGCCATCGAGATCATCCAGAACTGTACACACAAGGACTACACCGAGGTCGGAAACAGCCTCGATGCGACCAGTCTCGACAACATGCTCGCGGCAATCCCGTACATGAAGTCCATCAACGAGTATCGCAAGTCCGTCGGTCTCTCCGAACTCCAGGTCACCTATAAGCTCATTGCAGCGGCGATAGCCAACGCAAACTATTCCGATGTCAAGTTTGGACATTCCATGCAGTTCGATACGACCGAAAACCTCGCATGGAATTATGGAACCGATCCGAAACCGCAGTGGGTTGACCAAGAAAAGGCTTTCTTCGATCAGGCGGTTCAGGAGCTCTATGGCGTCACCGGTCTAACCGGTAAGGATGCCGTAGATTTCTACAAGACGCATAGCGGGATTGAATCCTATGTCAACCAGCACTTCAAGGTTGCCGGATATCCCGCAACCGTCGGTCACTACCTGCATGTCATCAGCCCCGAAATCGGCTATATGGGCATGGCAGTCTGCAGCAAGGGAACCTTGAACGGCTGGCAGACCGACAGCCTCGATACCGCAAACCTTGGTTGGGCAGGTTCAGGCTGGAACATGAATCCCATGTCCGTCGACGAGTACGAGCAGAAGCTGACCTCCTATATCAACGGCCTCAAGAACGCCAAGAGCGCACTCGACGTAGCCAAGGCCGATCTCGCATCCAAGAAGCAGGCAGCCGCCGGCGCCGCCACAACCGTCCAGCAGAAGCAGGTCGCGGTGGATTCCGCACAGGCAGGTGTCGATGCCGCAAAGCAGGGTGTTGCCGATGCCCAGCGTGCCGTCGATGCCACCCAGGCTGATGTCGCCGCCAAGCAGCAGGGCGTCACGGATGCCCAGACCGAGCTTGATGCGGCGAAATCGGACCTCGATGCCGCCAACGCGGCAGTCGATACGGCAAAGTCGACCGTCCAGCAGAAGCAGGTCGCCTTTGATGCTGCCAACGCAGCCGTAATGACCGCACAGTCTAAGTTGGATTCCGCCAAGGCGGACACCGCTGCTAAGCAGCAGGGCGTGGACGATGCGAACGCCGACCTCGCGAAGTTCTTCCAGGACGTCGCCGACGCCAAGAAGGCGGTCGATACCGCAAAGAGCGTCCATGACGCGGCGGCAGCCGACCAGGCCGAGAAGGCGGCAGTCCTCGCAGCCGCCAAGCAAAAGGCGAACGGCACCGCACGCGCCCTCGCGGATGCCCAGCGTGCCGTCGATGCCGCAAAGGCCGACACCGGCGTTGCCGCCGACAGGCTCACCGGCTCCCAGACCGATCTTGTGGGCGCACAGTCGAACCTCGACATCCTCACCGGTCTTGCCGCGAAGCTCGCAGAGACACAGCAGCGCGAGCAGGATGCAGTAAAGGCTGTCAATGACACCAAGGCCGCGCTCGATGCCGCGAAGGCGGATGCCATCGCCGCCGAGTCCCTGGTCTCCGCCGCCGAGCAGGCAAAGGCGCAGGCAGACACCAAGCTGTCGAAGCTGAACTCCATCGATGCCGGCGCGGCGATCGCTTCCGGCCATGATGTGAACGCGGATGACGCCCTCAACGCGCTTTTCGCCGCAGCAGTCGAGGCACGTGCCAAGGTCGCTCCTGCCAAGGCCATCCTGGACGAGAAGCAGGCCGCGGTGGACGGGCTCCAGTCCGGCTATGATGCGGCACTCGCCGCCTACGAGTCGGCGAAGTCCGACCGCATCGCAGCGGAGCAGAAGCTTTCCGATGAAATCGCACGACAGGAGGCAGAGGAGGCCGCAAAGCAGCAGGCGGCATACACCCCGAAGCACCTCGCCGGCACGGATACCGCCCAGCCCGGCAGCCTCGCCCAGACCGGCGACCGCGCGGGACTCATCGGCGAGACGTTCGTCATCGGCGGTACCGTCCTCGTGGCAGCCGGCGTCTTCCTCGATCAAAAGAAGCGCCGCGAGCAGATGTAGTGCAAATCGCATAACGACTCGGAAAGGGGAATTCCGCAAAAGGGATTCCCCTTTTTCGTCTTGCCAGCCACGGTTCGTTGAGGCAGCTTCAGCTTAAGGGCCACAGATTAAACCGATCTATAACTGTGACCATATGACTGTGCGCACATATTAGCATGGTCATATGGTCACCTATTTACAGCTACGATTATGCTGCAATAACTCAACCGTTAGTGCTTATTAAACAGCCAATCGAAGCCAGACTTGCCCAGTGTTTGGCGCATCTGCCCCACCTGAATCTCCGTCTCCACGCCATCCTTGCCGATGACGGCGGCCATGTTCTCAGCGGTCAGCAGCCAAGATAACAGACGGGCGGATCCAGCTCAGCATATAACGTTCGGTAATACATGACCATGTTAATGTAGTCATATGTTCACGCATTACAAGCCGGGACCTCATGTATTAGAGCTCGAGCTGCGCCCGTGCGTCCTTGGCGTCTCGCGTCCGACCGTCATCAAATGGCTCAAGCCGGGCTGGCGCGATAAGCGGAATGAGGTCGTGAGGCGGATGGACGCCGGCAGCGTCACACCCATCCGCCTCACGGACGATGAAATCGGAGGCTTCGGTAGTTTGTGTGACAAGGGGCTAGCCTAGGCAGCAACGCTCTTCGCTCCCTTCACGCCCTTCTTCCTCGCCTTCACCGGGCGACCCGGGAGCTGGGGCTGGCAGTCGCCGCACCTGAGCATGAGCAGGG
>DBFAHJ010000190.1:0-18381 GCA_048227095.1 Collinsella aerofaciens
GGCGTCGCCTTTATGACCTTTATGACCAAGCTGCTCGGCTCCAACTCCGCGCGCTTCTTCATTGCGCAGCAGACCGAGCTCGGCGTGGTCGAGGGCCATATCGAGGAAGTCATGAACGGCCAGAAGGTCGTCAAGGCATTCTGCCACGAGTCTGCCGCCGAGGCCGATTTTGACGAGCGCAACGAAAAGCTCTTCGAGGTCTCGCAGAAGGCCAACATGTACGCCAACATCCTCATGCCTATCCTTATGAACCTGGGCAACCTGCTCTACGTGCTGGTCGCACTGGCAGGCGGCATTTTCCTGGCGCTGGGCGTGCCCAATCTGAGCATCTCGGGCATGACGCTGTCCATCGCCGTCGTAGTGCCGTTCCTCAACATGACCAAGCAGTTCTGCGGACAGATCGGTCAGATCTCGCAGCAGATCAACGCAGTGGTCATGGGCCTCGCCGGCGCCGACCGCATCTTTGAGCTCATCGACGAGGAGCCCGAAGCCGACGAAGGCTATGTGACGCTCGTCAACGCGCAGGTCAACCCCGACACCTGGCAGCTCGAGGAGGCCGACCACCACACCGGCATGTGGGCGTGGAAACATCCGCACCGCGCAACCGGCGAGATCGAGTACGTGCCGCTGCGTGGCGACCTGGTCATGGACAACGTCGACTTTGGCTACACGCCCGACCACGAGGTGCTGCACGGCGTGTCCGTGTTTGCCAAGCCGGGCCAGAAGGTCGCGTTTGTCGGCGCCACCGGTGCCGGTAAGACGACCATCACCAACCTCATCAACCGCTTCTATGACATCGCCGACGGCAAGATTCGCTACGACGGCATCAACGTCAACAAGATCCGCAAGGCAGACCTGCGCCGCTCGCTGGGCGTGGTGCTGCAGGACGTAAACCTGTTCACCGGCACCGTGATGGATAACATCCGCTACGGCAATCTGGATGCCACCGACGAGGAGTGCATCGCGGCGGCCAAGCTCGCGGGCGCGGACGACTTTATCACCCGCCTGCCCGACGGCTACGACACCATGCTCACCGGCAACGGCGCGCAGCTGTCGCAGGGCCAGCGTCAGCTGATTTCGATCGCACGCGCCGCCGTCGCCGATCCGCCGGCAATGATTCTGGACGAGGCCACGTCGAGCATCGATACCCGCACCGAGGCTATCGTGCAGGCCGGCATGGACAAGCTCATGGAAGGCCGCACGACGTTTGTCATCGCACACCGCCTGTCCACCGTGCGCAACTCCGACGCGATCATCTGTCTGGACCACGGCCGCATCATCGAGCGTGGCAACCACGACGAGCTGATCGCCAAGCGCGGGTATTACTACCAGCTCTATACCGGAGCGTTTGAGCTGGAGTAGTTCGGCTCGCCGAGATGGCCGATTTGCCGCTCATTCGTCGGGCATGACCCTAAGGTCAATGCCCTCCTCTTTCGGGGCAAATCGACTCATCTCAACGACCCAAACACAATGCACCGCAACGAATAAAGCCTCCGCAGCCACACGAGCTGCGGAGGCTTTTCTATGCCCTCTGTTACAGGCTTACCGCTCCTCGCGTTGCGGCCCAGCTGCCTCGGCTGTCTTTACGCGGTTCTTGTCGATGTACATGTTTTTGTCGGCTTGGGAAAAGAGCTCGCGCATCGTGGGCGGTTCATCATAATCACTGGAAAGCGCATAGCCCACCGCGTAGCTGATAGGCATGTCGGGGTGAGCCTCGGAATACTCGCTCACGTTCGCACGAATCCGAGCGAGACAGGATTCCACGGCAGCTCGATCGGCATCCCACAGCACCGCGATAAACTCATCGCCGCCGTCGCGGCCCACAAAGCAGGTCTCGGACGCCACGCACCCCAGCTGCTGGGCAAAAGAACGGATGTACTCGTCACCCTTCTCGTGGCCAAAGCTGTTATTGACCGTATGCAGATTGTTAAGATCGAAAACACACAGCGCAACAGGCGCTTCGGCGGAAACGGGATGCCCCTGCCCCAAGATTTCCTCGCACTTGTTCTTGTTGGGCAGTCCCGTGGCTTCATCGAGATAGACTTTGTTCTGCAGCTCGCGATTGAGCGCGGCAGTGCGCACCGCGCGAGCAAGTTCGACCGCAAAGGTCGCCACCAGGCCCACGATGTCGATAATCACCAAACCCTCAAGGCGATTGAGCGCCGTGGCCTTCTCCTGGGAGTAGTCCTCCGCAAGCCTCGTGGCATCGTCACAAATGCCAAAGAACTCCTCGCTCATGGCGATGATGTCGGTGTTCTCGTAGCCGACTTCGCGCACACGGGCAATCTCGGTGCGAAGCTTGTCAAAATAGCTCGCGAGCTCGGTCATCTTTGCCTGATACTCATCGTCATCGAGACGGACGAGATTGAGGTCGTCGCTTCCGTAGCGCAAACCACTAATGTATGAATCAACGGCCTTGAGCAGGTCGTCTTGTGGCTGGCCTGCATCCTCGAGCTTAACGATTCGCTGCGTGGTGCCGCGCACCAGACCGGCGTAGTTGACCACGCGCGCCGTGCCCTGGATGTCGGAGACGAGCAACATGACATTGATGAAGAAAAAGATAAGAACTGCCGTGAGCGCCATCATCAGAAGGCGCACCGCCTGGCTGGCCTTCTTGGCGACAGAAGCATTCACAAGCTCACTCCTCCAAACGGTAAAAGCTCAGATAGCGCGCAGTGTGCCGAAATTCACGCGCGGACAACTCTACCATGATGGACCGAGAGCCTCAAACTTGATGCAGCCTATGGGGCGCAGCTTAATCGGAATATTCAATGAGCTACAAGACCTCTGCTATAAGTGCTCGGCGCCCGTTTGTTTTATCACTGCAGGTAGAAAGAGCGATGATGCGCGAATCAGGGCCAACGTCATCCATGTCCGCATGCACCGCCGTCTGCGAGATATGCGTGAGCAGCGTCTGCATCGAGGCCTGGTCCAGGTTTCCCGGCCCAAAGATAATGTCATCACTCGCAGCAAACGAACACACGGCAACGATGCGCAGCCGGAACGCCCCATCCTTTGTGTAGAGCGTGCCCGTGCGGTGCAGGTCAAAGAAGCCCCTGTCTAGAAACCGATCGACATCGCCAAACATCGCACCGTTATCCATGTGGTGCGCATAGAGCAGATTGTAGGGATCGGTCATCGCGCGGCTGTTGCGCGTATCCAAAAACACCGCTCCCGAAACCGCGGACTCCCCCAACACGTTTTTGTTGAGGTATTCCTGGTTATCTTTTCCCTGAACGAAGGGATAATCGATGTTGGTGCCATCGATGGTGACCCATCCGACAACGTCGGGATTTTTGGCCATCAGATCCTGCAGGCGTGCGCAATCGTTGGTCCCGGTGGGTTTGTAGTGCAGCAGCTCATCGCTGATGAACCCGCCGTTCATAACGTTGTTTGTATCCCACAGCGAATAGCCCCCGTACAGCAGCATGAGCAGCACGAGAAAGCCGGCAAACCACGTAAGCACGCGGTCGCCGGCTCTCGCCAGCCGAGCTATGCGTTTAAGCTCCATCGGCTGTAATCCTCGCTGTTTTAACGACGATTACGACGAGGACGGAAGAAGACCACGCCCATCACGGCAGCAAACGCGACGATTGCCGCATAGGGAACGACCGTCCGAATAACATCGGTCGGAACGGTAACATCCTTGGTGTTGGTAAAGATCACCGTGGTGTCGTAAGCACCGATAGCTTTCTCGACAATAGAGCTACCTTCTGTCGAATTGGTGCCATCACCAATCTTGTACGACGTCTTATAACCGTCGCCATGATAATCCGCCTCAGTTACGGCGAATTTATCCTCCGATGAGAGACCGTAAACGATGACGGATTCCCCATGCTTAAGGCTTACGGTAACCGCAGTTCCCGACGTAGCTGGAGTTTGGCTCATGGTGGTGGCACCGTTTTTCACAGTGGCGTACTCATAGCTCTCCCCGTCAGCGCCTTTAATCGTGAAGGTAAAATTAAAGTCCTTATTCTTGTCACCTTGGTTGCCCATGACGACCTTTGTGATGGTCAGCTTATGGGTGACATATTTGTTCAAAAAACCTGCGGTCTTCTCGCCCGAGCCTGCTTCTGTTCTAAGAATACAGCCCTTAACAACATAGCCCGAACCGCCATTCTCTTCGTTTTCTACGTAAACATCCAGGAAGAGCTCATTGTATGTAACGTTGAGACCGTCCAGCCCTGACGGCGTCTGCGTAATTTTATATCGATAGATACCCGGAGCCTTGAACAGAGAGGTTTTAATTTCGGCACTCAGTTTGGCGGTTATTGTCTTAGTTTTCTCACCGGTATTCTCTGTGCTTGTAAGGTCTTTGTTGGAAAAATTAACGGAAGTCGGCGAAAGCGTGACGGCGTCTGTCACTCCAGCATAAACGGGCATACCGCTCGTGCTCGTAAGCTCACTCTCCTCATCCGCCGGCGCAATCGAATAGTTAAACGTCGCATTAGGCACCACGGCATTCTCATTCATGGTAAGCGTCGAGGTGATCGTAACCTTGTTGTCTTTTACCGGCAGATGCGGTTGAGCGGCACTGTCCTCCGCCCACGCGGGCGCGACAACTCCCACCAAAGCCAGCAGCATCGTGGCAGCCACAACTGCAAATGCTGTCAGTCGTCTCTTTCCAGTTTTCATGTTGTATCCTTCCTCTCGGGCATATGCCCTTAATAAAACCAATCTCCGTGCCTACAGGTTCGACCTGCGCAGCACGCTGATCACGTTGCCCTTGATCTGCGAGCGGGCAATCGGCCCGTACAGGCGGCTGTCGTGGCCGCCCTCACGCAAATCTGCCAGTACAAAGAACTCATCCGTTCCCAGGCGCACGGGATAGTCCACAGCAGACTCATAGCGCGGCGTCGGCGTGGTGATGTCGCTTTCCACAACAACAGCCCCGTTAACCATGAGCTCGCCTTCCTCGGTAATCGTGACCTCATCACCGGGACGGGCAACCACGCGGCCTAGGCGCTCTGCGCCATCCGCGGTGTATACCACCACGTCACCCTCGTTGAAGCTCTGGCTGAACCTCCAGTAGAGCATGACGTCACCCGAACAGATACGCGGGGCCATCTCGCCAGTCGTGACTGCACCCACGCCCAAGACCACGCCAAAGAGCAGCCAGAGCGTCACGACAAAAAATGCCAAGCGCGCCAGAAAACCCACGATATCGCGCCGGTCGTCCGCTTCTCCCAGATCTGGCGCCGCATGGGCGCCCAACCTCACGTTCGACGCGGCCGAATACCGCGAGCCCCGGGGTCTTCCCTGCGGGGCCGCTCGTTCGGCTGGCCCATCACCAGCATTGCTGGCGCCATGTCTTCTCATAGGCGCCCGCCCCTCTTGGAGCCGCGGCGTAAACGCAGCGCAACCATGCCCGTAGCCAACAGCACGCCGGCGGCCAAAATCGCCAGGGCATAGATGGGGTTGCGCGTAATACCCGTAGGCACCGCGACCTGTCGGGAATTGGTGGCCTTAGCTTCAACGGCAACGGTCACACGCGGACCGTTGAGCGTGCCGCTCGCACCCGCAAGCTCGGCGTGGTACCCCAACGACGAATAATCGTCTTCGCTCACGGTATAGACCGCGTTGTAATCCAGCGCCTTAATCGAAACGGTCAGGCCGTCCTTAACGGCAAACGGCACGGTCGCCTTGCCCTGGCCATCGGCCGTAAAGGCCGTCTTGTTTTCCACGGTCTCGGCCCGATCATTCGGTCGCGCCACGAGCGCATGGCTGCCTTGGGCAGACGCATCCGAATACTCGATGGCGTAGGTCTGACCAGCCTTGAGGCCCGTAAAGGTCGCCGTCATCTTAAAGTAGGCACGCTTGTCGCCCATATTGCCCGTAACGCTCTTGGAAACCTTGAGTGTGTAGGTGCGCGGGGTGAATCGTGCGTATACGCATCCCGTATGGCGGTCCTTCACGTTGTACGTATAGGTGGGTGAAGACGACAGCAGCTCCGGGGCGTCCGGATTCGATAGGTCGTACCAACCCTCAAAGTGATAGCCCTCCTTGGGAGCGGCCACCGCCTCCACAAACGTGCCGTCATCCACAAAGTAGGCAACGCCCGATTTTTTGTACGCGTCCTCGTCCTTGCCCGAGCCATCCCCGGCATCGATGGAGCCCTTTGCCCCCTTAAGCTTGGAGCTGACCGTGCCGCCCGTCGTTACGTTGCTCCACGTGCCATCGGCATTTTTAAGCTGGGCAACAAAGGCCTGACGATACTTCCATTGCGCCACGAACGTCGCGCCCTGGCTCTCGGGAATGTTTTCGACGGTTACCGCATCGCCCACAGCACCGGTATCCGGATTGACCTTCTTGCCCTTAATGGTAAGAGTGCCGGAATCCGTGGTGCCCTCGGGAGCTGTATGGGTCACCGTGTGTTTGGCATCGAAGCGAACGGCTTTTCCCGAGCCCGCGTACTCCCAGCCCATAAACTTCCAGTCGTCGTTTTGTCCAACGGCAGCATGGGAGGTATAGCTCGCTCCAGCGCCAGAAAGCTGTACGAAATCGCCCGTGGACTCATTGTGCGGATCGTAGTGATACGCTTTGCCGCCGTTCACATCGTATTGAACGCCTGCCTTGGAAAACACGAGGTGCACTTTGTAGTGCTTTGTGACCTTGTCGGCCTCAAAGCGATAGGTACCATCTTCCAATCTGGTCCAATGTGCGTCGTCGTCTGCGGAATAGAACTCGCCGTTGACAAAAGCACCGATAAAGACTGCCCCGTCATCGCGTTTGGCATCGACCATAAAGTAGGAGTTCTTCTCCTGTTTACCTACGTAGTTTTTGGCATAGGTAAAGTCCGCCGTCTTGGTATTGGCGTTATAAAAATACGTTCCGCTTCCGTTGGGCGTCGTGTATGTCTCGATGCGATAGAACTCCCTAAACGAGATATTGTCGAGGAAGTTGCCGGTCGAATTGCTCCCGTTGGCCGTGTTGTAGGCCACAAAAGCAAAGACGCTCTGGTTTTGGCCATCCGGAATGGTGTAGGTATAGTCGTAGTCAACCTTTTTGCTCTGCTCGAGCGCGTTGGAACCGTAGGAAGCCCACGCGTCGTTTTCGGACGCCATGATCCATACGCACCATTTTTCGGTATGCTCCGCATCGGCCGTCCATGAGAACGCGCTTCCGCTGGACGCATTGGCAAATCCGCCCACTTTGTCAAACTTGGTTGAATACAGGATGATCTTTTTGCTGCAGCCCGATTGGGAAAAATTGACCACATCCAAGCCGACATAGTTGTCGACGCTCATTTGAATCCATTGAACAATTTGCTGGTACTGATCGAGTGCCTTTTGATTGTCCTTGTACGGCTCGTTTTCTTGTCGCGGACCGATGATAAGGGCCATGGCGTCTCGACCCGAGCGGCCGCGGTGGTCGAGCCCCCACTCATACTGTTTTCCCGGCTCGGTCGTCACATATTGGTAGAGCGAACTCGCCTCGTGTGCGTTGAGCTCGGCGGCGTACTCGCCATCCGAGGGTGCAAATGGAACAGAATGTCCAACTGGGTCGATATAGTAGTCGTTCTGGGCAACGATCTCGATACGATGGTCCGTCTCGGTCGTGCGCCAATGGGGCGAGCACAGCGTAAACTTGCTGGTGCTCTTGTTCCCTAGATGTATATCGTCTTCAAAACTGCCGTTAGCAATGTTCGTATTTTCGTTCTTAAGATTCGAGGTCGAGAACGCATAGTTATTTAACGTTGTCATGGTCTCGGACGAATTTTCTTGATATACCTTGCCAAAGTCAGTATAAATGTCACGCGTGCCCTGCTTTTCCACGTGAACGTCATTGACCAGATTGCCAAACCACTCCCGGTATTGTTCGTTTGCCCCCGTAAGATTTGAATCGTAGCAAGTTAGTGCAAGCATCGTATTTTCGGACGCTGCGGTATAGACTGCCCGATAGGCAAACTCATCGTCTTGCTCGGGAAGCGCTCGATAATAGTGTGTACTGTTGGTGCCAAATGAGAACCAACCCTGTCCGTTAGAGCTTACGAGCCACACAGAAAGCGCAATGCGACCGTCGCCCTACTCAAACGAGAAGTGGGATCCGTCGGCGCTGCTACCAGCAAAGCCGCCATTTGCAGCAAAGGAATCGCTGTAAACGGTGTACTGCTCAACGGTATTTCCCTGGGGCATCTTGCCCTGCGCCTTAAGCCAAGTCCGCAGCTGCATGAGCTGGTCTTGGCCTGCGTTGTTAACCGACAGATTCGCCTGTTGAGGACCCATCGTGAGCATCAGCACGTCATGTTCGGTTGCGGCGCGATGGTTGAGGCCCCACTCGTACGTGGAGCCGCTCTGGGTGGAAAAGGTGGTGTAGGTTGATCCGGGTTCAAAATAAGCATCGGTATCCTGTGGCTTAAGATTCCACGCAAGCGCAAAGTGATTACCGTTAGCTTGTTTGAGGTTTCTTTGACCGTTGAGGAGCTTCGTGGGGAGGTCGAGGTGCGACGCCTCGCCGATTCTCTTTCTCGGAGAGGTCGTCGACCAACCAGAAGCTTGGTTGGTAAAGGTTGGGTTCGCTATAAGGTTGCCATCGTCACCGTACGCACGCGAGGGCAACCCCCCCCCCGACCATAACGAACGCACATAAGACCGCTAGCAACATCACAAAGCTGCGGCGCATCGACGCAATATGACCGAAAGGACCCTGCACGGGCGCACCCCCCCCAGCCGCAGCCCGAGCATTCGAGCAAGCTGCACAAGTAGTTCGTTTAGGCCTTGTCATTCTACAACCAGCTCAGGGCAAAAGCAAAATTATACGTGACCGATTTGGAGTCATTTTTCGCACCTCATTTTTCGCATTGCGCAGGTAGGACGGCAAAAGTAGCCAAAAGAGCCCCGTCCCAGGTGAGCTAGGTGAGAAGCTGGGCCATGGCGTTGACGAATTTTTGGACTTGGAGGGTGGGCTCGAGCGGATAGTGCAAAAAGACCGGCACCTCACGGCCGCACAGGAACGGCACGCCCACAAAGGCCGGGTGCACCCCCGACCACGCCCCGCAGGTGAGCACCGCGTCGCCCTTTTCCTCCGCCTCGTTAAAGAGCGCAAAGTCAAAGCTGTCCACGTCGATCACGTCAACGCCGCCGTCGGCCAGAAGGTCGATGCGCAGACTGTCCATTGCGTCGTTGCCGTGGCGGAGCACGCGCAGGCGCATGCCCTCCAAGTCGGCGACCGTGATGCGCGTCTTACGCGCCAGCGGGCTCGTACGCGGCAGGTCGATATAAAACGGCACGTTAACGATGCGGAGCTTTTGGCAGGCATCACCCCAGCGTGGGGTCGAAAAACTCGACTGCACTACATCCACCTCGCGACCAAGGCTGCGCATGACGGATTCGCGCTCGTCATAGAGGTCGCTTACCGGCACGATCTCAAATCGCAGCGACGGTTCCAGATCGTGAATGTCCGACCACATCGACAGCGTTTGGCGCCCCGGGCACATCATCGACACGCCCAGACGCACGGCACCGCCGTCGCCCGCCGCACGTCGGGCACGGCGCAGTGCGTCCTCGGACTGCCGCATGATCGAGCGCGCGTCGTCCACCAGTAGTGCGCCGGCCGGCGTCACCTTAACGCCTGAGTGCGAGCGTTCGAACAGCGTGATGCCGAACTCGGCCTCGAAGCCCGACACCTGCTTGACGAGCGCCGGAGTCGACACACGCAATTTTGCCGCCGCACGCGAGAAGCTTCCCAGCTCCGCGGCAGCCGATATGGCCTCGAGTCGTCGATCGTACACGTCAATCTCCCGTTTTCGCGCCTGTGACCGCATGGTGCCACAGGGGGTTGTTTTCGCAGGTCACGCGCTCAATTGAGAATAAACTGCATCGCACAGTGTAAACCTACGGTTAACGCAATTCTAACAAATATGCAATTCACCTGCGCAAATGCAAAGCATACGATAACCAGCGAAAACCACGTGGGTCGATTAATGGGAGCGACCCACCGGGAGGCACAAGAAGGGAAGTTCCTATGAGCAATTGGCTTAAGCTCGAGGGCGATGTCTGCGCCGTGACTGGCGCGCTCGGCGGTATGGGCGCCGAGATCTGCCGCGAGTTCGCCCGCAATGGCGCCAACGTCGTCATGCTCGACCTGGACGAGGAGAAGGTCAAGGCCGCAGCCGCCGACCTCGCCGCCGAGTTTGGCATCCACGCCGAGGGTTACAAGATGAACGCCACCGACGAGGCCGAGGTTCAGGCTGCTGTCGACGCCACCATCGCCAACTTCGGCCGCGTCGACGTCCTCGTCAACACCGCCGGTATCCTGCGCTTCGCCGCCATGGAGGACCTGCCGCTGAGCGACTGGGAGCAGGTGCTCAACGTCAACCTCACCGGTTACTTCATCACCTCGCAGCGCTTTGGTCGCGAGATGATCAAGGCCGGCCAGGGTCGCCTGGTGCACATCTCGACCGTCGCCAGCCACTCCCCCGAGACGTTCTCGGGCGTGTACAGCTCCACCAAGGCGGGCGTCAACATGATGTCCAAGATGCTCGCCGCCGAGTGGGGCCCCTACGGCGTCCGCTCCAACTGCATCGAACCCTGCTTCGTTAAGACCCCGATGTCGGCCAACTTCTACGCCGACCCCGAGGTCGAAAAGAGCCGCAGCCGTCTGATCGCCACGCGCCGCATCGGCGAGGTCAGCGATATCGCCAACGCCGTCATGTTCCTGGCGTCCACGCGCTCGGACTTCACCACCGGCGACGCCATCAAGGTCGACGGCGGCTTCTCCAACATGATGGGCGACCTCACCGCCAAGCCCGGCGGCCGTCGCGCCTATGCCGACAACTACCTTAAGAACAAGGGTGTCGAGCTCTGGTCCGATGAGTCCGGCGTCGCCAAGCCGACTGACCAGTAAACCAACCTGACAGGGAGGTCCCGCGGACACGCCCGCTCCTCCCCCGTATCGATCAGAAAGAGTCCAATGGCTTCCACCAACTCCAACAAGGGTCGCGCCGTCGTGCTTTCCGCCGCGTGCGTCACCATGTTCTTCATCAGCTCCATCGCGCTGTATTCCGTCGTGAGCAAGAACCTGCTCGCCGTCTACCCCGAGTGGTCGAGCGCCCTCACCTGGGCCTTCCCGGTCTTTCAGACCATCATGGCCGTGACGGGCATCTTCGCCGGCCGCATCTCCGATAAGATCGGCCCGCGCAACGTCGTTATCGCCGCCGCCGTGTGCTACGGCCTGGGCTGGTTCATGTCCGGCACCGTCACCGAGCCGTGGCAGTTCTACCTGTGGTTCTCGCTCGTCGCCGCCATCGGCAACGGCCTGGGCTACAACCCGGCGCTCACCACCGGCCAAAAGTGGTTCATCGACAAGAAGGGCCTCGCCTCCGGCATCACCCTGGCCGCTTCGACCGCCGGCCCCGCCGTGCTGTCCCCGGTGCTCGCCTCGCTGCTCATCCCGAGCCTGGGCATCTTTGGCGCCCTTAAGGCGCTCGGCGTCATCTTCTTTGTGATGATCGCCGCCTCCGCCCTGTTCCTGAAGGCCCCCGAGGCCGGTTGGCTGCCCGAGGGCTTCGAGGCCCCCAAGGGTGGCGCACATGCCGGCACCTTCGGCGACCTCACCCCGGGCGAGATGGTCAAGACCCCGCGTTTCTGGGTCCTCATCATCACCTTCGCCTTCGCCGCCACCGCGGGCACCCTGCTCGTGGGCAAGGTTGCCTCCATCGCCGCCGTCCAGCTCTTCGCCGACCCCACGAGCGCCGCGGCCGTCGCCCTCGGCGGCGTGGTCGTCTCCGTCAACACCTGCGCCAACCTGGTCGGCCGTCTGTCCTTTGGTCAGATCATCGACAAGCTCGGCGCCTATAAGTCGCTGCTCATCAGCCTTGTCGTCACCATCGTCGCGCTCGTCATCATGTCGATGAGCTTTACGCAGGCCATGTTCTTTGTGGCGCTCGCCCTGCTCGGCTTTAGCTTTGGCGCCCTGCTCGTCATCTACCCGCCGCTCACCGGTGGCGCCTTTGGCACCAGCAACATCGGCGTCAACTACGGCATCATGTTTTTGGGCTATGCCGCTTCCACCTGGATCAGCCAGCCCATCACCGCCGTGCTGTATCACGCCGAGGCTGGCAGCGCCGCCTACCAGCAGTCCTTCTACGGCGCCATCGTGATCGCCGCCATCGCCGTCGTGCTCACCGTCTACATGATGGTCTCCGACAGCAAGAAGAAGTCCGCTTAGTAATTGCCAATGTGACAAAGGGACTGTCCCTTTGTCGCATTCCATCGCCAACAGTATTAAGGAGTCGAAATGTCTGAGCTCAACCCCGTCCGCATTGCCGTTATCGGCGCCGGCGCCATGGGTCGCAACCACATCCGCTTCGTCACCGAGGAGCCCGAGGCCGAGCTCGTCGCCATCGCCGACGCCTTTGAGGGCGCCCGCGCCACGGCCGAGGCCGCCGGCGTGCCGTTCTTCACCGATCCCGCCCAGATGATGGACGAGGTCAAGCCCGAGGCCGTCATCATCGCCACCCCCAACGACCTGCACCTGGGCGTTGCCCGCGAGGCCGTGAAGCGCAATATTGTGCCGCTGGTCGAGAAGCCGATCTCCAACGACCTCGAGGATGCCCAGGCCTTTGCCGCCGAGGCCGAGACCGCCGGCGTGCCCGTGCTCGTGGGTCAGCACCGTCGCCACAACCCCTTCGTCAACAAGGCCAAGGAGATCATCGAGTCCGGCGAGCTGGGCAAGCTCACCGTGTCGAGCTTCCACTACATGATCTATAAGAACGACGAGTACTTCGACGTCGAGTGGCGCCGCAAGAAGGGTGCCGGCCCGATCCTGGTCAACCTGGTGCACGACGTCGACCTGCTCCGTTACCTGCTGGGCGAGCCCGTTGCCGTCCAGGGCATGCAGTCCAGCGCCGCCCGCGGTTTTGAGACCGAGGACTCCGCCGTGGTCAACGTCCGTTTTGCCGATGGCGCGCTTGCGAGCATGACCATCTCCGACGCCACCGCCAGCCCCTGGAACTGGGAGGCCACCGCTCGCGAGGACCCGCAGTACCGTCCCTTCGACGCCGACGCCTACTTTATCGGCGGAACTAAGGGCGCCCTTTCGCTGCCCCGCCTGCACCAGTTCTCCTACGACGGCGCCTCCAACTGGCACAAGCCGCTGCAGATGGAGATTCCGGCAGTCGACCCCGCGCTGCCGCACAAGATGCAGCTCAAGCACTTTGTGAAGGTTGTCCGCCGCGAGGTCGAGCCCGTCGTGACGCCCGCCGATAACGTCAAGACGCTCACGCTTCTCAACGCCATCAAGGAGGCCGCCGAGACCGGCCAGCTCGTCGAGCTGTAACGCCTTAGGGCAGACCGCGGCAGAAGCCCCATGCCGAACCCTTCGGTCCGCCACCAACAAGCCCCTCTTCTTTGCCCCGCGAGCAGCCTCCTGCCCGCGGGGCATTTTGCTACCTTTCCGACGATTTTTCTGGGGCGAGGGGCCATTTTGCACCTCGGCCTGATTCGTTCGCCACGAAATGCGCCTATCTACTACGTTTAACCGATCGCCCTCAACCGTGCCAAATTTCGCGAAGTAAAAACCGCAGGTAGACGGCTTGCGTATTTTCGGAAAACCGGGGGATGGTCGACCCATACGGGTTAAACGTAGTAGATAGGTCATTTTCGTGGCACGGCCCAAAACAGTCTTTTGGGACGGGTGGTATCCTTGGTAGCTCTGTGCTGCAAACGCACCTTTACCGCAAGGAGTTTCATGGATCTTATCGCCCAGCTCGCCCGCGAGCTCAACCTTAAGGCCGCCAACGTCGAGGCGGCCGTCAAGCTCATCGACGAGGGCAACACCATCCCCTTTATCTCGCGCTACCGCAAGGAAGCCACGGGCGGCATGGACGACGTCGCCCTGCGCGCACTCGACGAGCGCCTGTCCTACCTGCGCAATCTTGAGCAGCGTAAAGAGGACGTCGTTCTGCTCATCGACGCCCAGGGCAAACTCACGCCCGAACTCGAGCAGCAGATTCGAGAGGCCACGCAGCTCCAGCGTGTCGAGGACCTCTACAAGCCCTACCGCAAAAAGCGCATGACCCGCGCACAGAAGGCCCGCGAGGCAGGCCTGGAGCCGCTTGCCAACATGATCATCATGCAGGCCTCGGCCAAGGGCAGCGCGCTCGACACCGCCGCGGCCTACGTCAACGAGGAAGCCGGCTTCGACACGCCCGAGAAGGCGCTCGCCGGCGCGGCGGACATCGTGGCTGAGACGGTGGCCGAAGACCCCGAGAACGTCGCCGACCTGCGCGCCTTTACGCAAAACACCGCCGACATCGTCGTCGAGGCCACCGACCCCGCCGAAAAGACTCCCTACGAGCCCTACTACAACTATGATGAGCCGCTGCGCCGTATACCCAACCACCGCGTGCTGGCTATCGACCGCGGCGAGCGCGAGGGCAAGCTCCGCGTGCGCGTGAACGTCGACGGCGCTGCCGCCACAGCGCGCCTCAGCAGCCGTTGGCCCCGACGCCAGGGCGTCTTCGCGCCCATCTTCGATGCCGCCATCGCTGACGGTTACAAGCGCCTCATGGCCCCCTCGCTGGAGCGCGAGGCCCGCGCCAAACTCACCGTTCGCGCTCAGACCGAGGCCATCAACGTCTTTGCCAAGAATCTCGAGGGCCTGCTCTCGGCGCGCCCTGTGCGCGGCGCCCGCGTGCTCGCGCTCGATCCGGGCTACCGCACCGGCTGCAAGGTCGCCGTCATGGACGAGACCGGCAAGCTACTCGACCACGGCGTGGTCTACCCCACCAAGCCGCGCCACGACGTCGCCGGCACCAAGCGCGAGCTCGCCCGCCTCGTCAAAAAGGACGGCGTCAACACCATCGTCATCGGCAACGGCACCGCCAGCCGCGAGACCGAGGAAGTCGTCTCGGAGTTCATTGCCGAGCAGGCGCCTGGGCTGCGATACACCATTGTTAACGAGGCCGGCGCGTCGGTGTACTCCGCCTCCGAGCTCGCGAGCCAGGAGTATCCCGACCTGGACGTCACCGTGCGCGGCGCCATGAGCCTGGGCCGCCGCCTGCAGGACCCACTGGCAGAGCTCGTCAAGATTCCGCCCCAGTCCATCGGCGTGGGCCAGTACCAGCACGACCTTGACCAGGCCGAGCTCTCGCGCACCCTGGGCCACGTGGTGGAGGACGTCGTCAACCGCGTGGGCGTCGACGTCAACACCGCGAGCGCGAGCCTGCTGGGATACGTTTCGGGCATCACGCCGAGCGTGGCCAAGAACATCGTGGCTTTCCGCGAGGAAAACGGCGCCTTCACCGATCGCCGCCAGCTCAAGAAGGTCCCCAAGCTGGGACCCAAGGCATATCTCAACGCTGCAGGCTTTTTGCGAATTAGCGGCGGTAAGAACCCGCTCGACGCAACGAGCGTCCACCCCGAAAGCTACGAGGTGGCCACGTCCGTCTTGGAACGCGCCGGCGTTAAAGCAAGCGAGCTCAGCCGCGGCGGCGTGCCCGACATCGAGCGCCGCCTGGGCAGCATCTCGGCGCTGGCAAGCGACCTGGACTGCGGCACCCTGACGCTCATCGACATTGTCAACGAGCTCAAGAAGCCCGGCCGCGACCCGCGCGACGACGCGCCCGAGGTGGCCTTTAGCCGCTCGGCACTTTCCATCGACGACCTGGAGCCCGGCATGGAACTCAAGGGCACGGTGCGCAACGTCGTCGACTTTGGCGCCTTCGTCGACGTGGGTGTGCACCAGGACGGCCTCGTGCACATCTCCAAGCTGGCCAACCGCTTCGTCAAGCACCCGAGCGACGTGGTGCGCGTCGGCGACACGGTAAAGGTGTGGGTGGAAAAGGTCGATCGCGACCGCAAGAAGATCTCGCTCACCATGGTGCAGGGGAAGTAAACCACCTAAAGCAAGGGTCCCCCCTCTCGCGACGTGCAAAATCGCGAGTATTCTGCAATTTCCGCCGCCCCGAACGCCCCTCAGAGGCAATAAAGTCAAAAACGGCCCCCGTTTTAGCATCATCAGAGCCAAAACGGGGGCTGTTCCGTGCTTCGGTTAACTGGTAAAAGCCTTTACCTTGCTGAATACTCTCAATTTTGCACGGCGCAGGCGGGGGTACCTTTGCCCACGGCAGGATATGGAAGCCAAGCGCCAACTTGCTGGCAAGCTCGTGCCGGCAGCCCCGGCCTTTCCTTTGCCTAGCGCGACCCCCGCGAAGCGCGTGAGCGGTAGGGAAAGGAAAAGCCGGGGCGAACAACCCGCGGCGTAGCCAGTGTTCGCGTTACGGCAGGATATGGAAACCGAGCGCCGCGATATCCTTGGCAAAGCCGCGGACGGTGTCGAGCGAGACCTCGTACGGGTCACGGCCGATGTTCTTGCGCTTGGCCAGGATGCCGTTGGGCACCGTGATGATCTGGCAACCGCAGGCCTCGGCCTGGTAAATGTTGATGAGCTCGCGCGTGGACGCCCACAGGACCTCACAGTTGGGCTTGATGGCGGCCTTCTTGACCGACTCCGTCATAAACGGAATGGGGTCGACGCCGGTGTCGGCGATGCGGCCGGCAAAGAGCGAGATGATGGACGGCGTCTCGGTGTCAACGGCCTCGACCATCTCGTCAACCTGCTTAGGCGTAAAGATGGTGGTGACGTTGACCTTGATGCCGTCGGCCGACAGCTTGCGCACCAGCTCGGCGGTGGACTCGCCCTTGGTGGTCACGCATGGAATCTTGACGTAGACGTTCTCGGCCCAGGTAGCGATCTCGCGCGCCTCGACCTCCATGGTCTCGACGTCATCGGCAAAGACCTCAAACGAGACGGACACATCGGTGATGTGGGTCAGGACCTCCTTGGCAAACGCGCGGTAATCCGTCACGCCGCCCTTCTTCATAAGGGACGGGTTGGTCGTGAAACCCTGAACGTTGCCGTTCTCGTACATGTCGAGCATGCCCTCGAGGTTTGCACCGTCAGCGAACACCTTGATTGCCATCTGCCTGATTCCTTTCGTTTGCATAAGGCCATTGAGCTGGTAAACACTTTAGCCATGCTTACCTAGGTTTGAGCTGCAGCTTTTAAGCTTTATCGGTAAACGGTTTAGCATCTTTACCACTTTTATCAAAGACTTTCCAGCGGCAAAACGGTTTTTCGGCGCGCTGCGCCATTTCCGTTCACGGCGCTTATTTACAGCAAAACCAATCGAATCCACACTCGCTTCAAGAAAAAAGGCGGCGGCACCTCACAAGAGATGACGCCGCCTTTTCGTGTAGGAGCCGGTTATCGGAGCTCCGCCCGATTAGGGCTTAACGTATGCCTGGATTACTCTTCCTCAACGTGGTTAATCACAGCACCCTTGGTGTGGATGAAGTTGGGGACGAAGGCGACGACCAGAAGGACAGCGAGAATCGCGTAGACACCGGTGGTACCGAAGGCCTCGGCAGCGCGGCCAAGCGTAATACCAATGACGGAGAAATCGAAGTCGCCGAACGTAGTGTTCTTGAAGCCAAAGACGTCAAGAACAGGCAGGAGCAGAGCCGGGGCAAAGGTGATGAGCAGGCCGTTGACGAAAGCACCAAGAGCTGCGCCCTTGCGACCGCCGGTAGCATTGCCGTAGATGCCTGCGGTAGCACCGCAGAAGAAGTGGGGAACCATGCCCGGGATGATGAAGATGCCCAAGGTAGCGCCCACGATGAACATACCGACCACGCCACCGATGAAGGAGGCAACAAAGCCGAGGATGACGGCGGTGGGAGCATAGGGGAAGAAGACGGCGCAGTCGACGGCGGGGATGGCGCCGGGGATCAGCTTGTTGGAGATGCCCTGGAAAGCCGGGACCAGGTCGGCAAGGATCATACGAACGCCGTTGTAGACGATAGTGACACCGACGGCGAAGGACAGGGCACAGGTCAGGGCGTAGACGATTACATTGTCGCCGCCAGCGGTCTTGGTAACGACCGCAGGATCTGCGATGTAAGCGGCGAAAGCGGTAACCAGGTAGAAGAAGGCCATGGTAAGAGCCGTGGAGATGGTGGTGTCGCGCAGGAAGGAGAACTTCTCGGGAACCTCGATCTTCTCGGTGCTGTTCTCCTCGGCGTCCTTAGCAAAAAGCGTACCGACTGCAGCGGAGATGTAATAGGCGAGTGAACCGAAGTGGCCCATGGCGATTTCATCGCCATCGGTAACCTTCTCGGTGAAACGCTGACCAACGGCGGGAAGCATAGCGCTCACGAGGCCCAGGAACATGCCGCCCACGATGACAAGCTGGACATCCTGGAAGCCAGATGCCTGCAGAACGGCAGACAGCAGGCAAGCCATGAACATGCTGTGATGGCCCGTCAGGAAGATGTACTTAAACTTGGTAAAGCGGGCAATGATAATGTTCACGACGTAGCCGAGAATCAGGATCATCATGGTCTGAACGCCGAGGACGCTCTGAGCCATCGAAACGAC
>DBFAHJ010000191.1:0-6026 GCA_048227095.1 Collinsella aerofaciens
GTGCGCATCTCGAACTGCTCACGGGAGTCCTTGTTCACGTGCGGCGAGCGGATAACCGTGTACAGGTTGCGCTCGGTGGGCAGGGGGACAGGACCGGAAACGCGAGCGCCGGTCTTCTGAGCGGTCTCGACGATGAGCTTCGCGGACTGATCGACGACCTCGTGATCATAGCCCTTGAGGCGAATGCGGATCTTCTGGGTAGCCAACTTAAACCTCCAAAGAGTGCGAGAGATGTTCTCGCGGATTACGTAACAGGGAGCTCGAACTTAGGCGTTCTTGCTCATGACCTCGTCCACGATGGACTTGGGCGCGGGCTCATAAGAGTCGAACTGCATCGTGTAGGATGCACGGCCCTGGGTCTGGGAGCGAAGGTCGGTAGCGTAACCGAACATCTCGCCCAGCGGCACCTTGGCACGGATGAGCTTGGTGTTCTTGCGATCCTCCATGCCCTCGATCTTGCCGCGGCGACCGGAGAGGTTGCCCATAACGTCGCCCATGTACTGCTCGGGGGTCTCGACCTCGACAGCCATGATCGGCTCGAGCAGCTGCGGATCGGACTTCTTGAGGGCGTCCTTGATAGCCATGGAACCGGCGATCTTGAAGGCGGCCTCGGAGGAGTCGACCTCGTGGTAAGAACCGTCGAACAGGGTGACCTTAACGTCGAGGACCGGGAAGCCGGCGATAACACCGGTGTTCAGGGCCTCCTGGATGCCCTTGTCGATGGACGGGATGTACTCCTTGGGCACGACGCCGCCGACGATAGCGTTGACGAACTCGTAGCCGAAGCCCTCCTCCATCTTCTCGAGCTTGATGACGGCATGGCCGTACTGACCGCGACCGCCGGACTGACGGACGAACTTGCCCTCAGCCTTCTCGACGTCGTGACCAGCGGTCTCGCGGTAGGCAACCTGGGGCTTACCAACGTTAGCGTCAACCTTGAACTCACGGAGCAGACGGTCGACGATGATCTCGAGGTGCAGCTCGCCCATGCCGGCGATGATGGTCTGGCCGGTCTCGTGGTTGGTGGACACCTGGAAGGTCGGGTCCTCCTCGGCGAGCTTGGTCAGAGCCAGGGACATCTTGTCCTGCTCGGCCTTGGTCTTGGGCTCGATGGCAACGTCGATAACGGGCTTAGCGAACTCGATCTTCTCGAGGACGATCTCCTTGCCCTCGGCGCACAGGGTGTCACCGGTGGTGGAGTTCTTGAAGCCGACGCAAGCGACGATGTCGCCGGCGGCAGCGTCGTCACGGTCGATACGCTCGGCGGCGTTCATCTCGAGGATGCGGCCGAGGCGCTCGCGCTGACCGTTGGAAGCGTTGACAACGTAGGAGCCGGACTCGGCGCGGCCGGAGTAAACGCGGACGTAGGTGAGCTTACCGACGAACGGATCGGTCATGATCTTGAAGACCAGGCCGGAGAAGGGCTCGTCGAAGGAAGGATGACGCTGGATCTCCTCGCCGGTGTCCGGATCGGTACCGGTGACGGCCTCAACGTCGAGCGGGCTGGGCAGGTAGTCGACGACAGCGTCGAGCAGCTCCTGAACGCCCTTGTTCTTGTAGGCGGAGCCCACGAAGACGAGGTTGAGCTCGTTGGCCAGAACGCCCTTGCGCAGAGCGGCCTTAAGCTCCTCGACGGTGAAGTCCTCCTCCATGAGGATCTTCTCCATGAGCTCGTCGTCAAAGCTGGCAGCAGCGTCAAGGAGCTCCTCGCGCTTGGTGGCAGCGATGTCGGCGAACTCAGCCGGGATCTCGTCCATCGGCTCGGGGTAGGTCATACCCTTCTCGTCGGCCTTGAAGTCCCATGCAGTCATGGTGACCAGGTCGATGACGCCCCAGAAGTTGTCCTCGGCGCCCATCGGGACCTGAGCGGCCACGGCGTTAGCGTCGAGACGATCCTTCATGGTCTCGATAGCGTTGAAGAAGTCAGCGCCCACGCGGTCATACTTATTGATGAAGGCGATGCGGGGGACGTTGAAGGTAGAAGCCTGACGCCAAACGGTCTCAGACTGGGGCTGAACGCCGGCAACGGCGTCGAAGACGGCGACAGCGCCATCGAGGACGCGCAGGCAGCGCTCGACCTCGGCGGTGAAGTCAACGTGGCCCGGGGTGTCGATGATCTGGATGCGGTAGTCCTTACCGTCCTTGTTCCAGAAGCACGTGGTAGCAGCGGAGGTAATGGTTACGCCGCGCTCCTGCTCCTGAACCATCCAGTCCATGGTGGCAGCGCCCTCATGGACCTCACCGATCTTGTGGGTCTTACCGGTGTAGTAAAGAATACGCTCGGTCGTGGTGGTCTTACCGGCATCGATGTGGGCCATGATGCCGATGTTACGGGTATCGGAAAGCTTGTACTTAGGCTTAGCCATGTTAGTTCCTTACCTTAACTTACCAACGATAGTGAGAGAACGCGCGGTTGGCCTCGGCCATCTTGAAGACGTCCTCACGCTTCTTGACGGAAGCGCCCAGGCCGTTGGAAGCGTCGAGGATCTCGTTGGCGAGACGCTCGGCCATGGTCTTCTCCTTGCGAGCGCGGGAGAAGTTGACGATCCAGCGGATACCCAGAGCGGTGGAACGACGGGAGTTGACCTCCATCGGGACCTGATAGGTAGCGCCACCGACACGCTTGGGCTTAACCTCGAGCGTGGGCTTGACGTTGTCCATAGCCTTCTTGAAGGTAGCGAGAGCGTCGCCACCCTCAGACTTCTCGGCAACGATCTCGAAAGCGGTGTAAACGATGCGCTCAGCGGTGGCCTTCTTGCCGTCAAGAAGGACCTTGTTGATGAGCTGAGTCACCAGGCGGTTGTTGTAAACGGCGTCAGGCTGAACCTCACGACGATTAGCTGCTGCACGACGCGGCATGTGAAATCTCCTTAAGTGTCTACCGTGCGGCGCTTAGGCGGCACACGGCGAAAGTATCAAAACGTTATCTGGCTTATTTGGCCTTGGGGCGCTTAGCACCGTACTTGGAACGGGCCTGCATACGGTTCTGGACCGGAGCAGCGTCGTAGGCGCCACGGATGACGTGATAACGGACACCAGGGAGGTCACGGACACGACCGCCGCGGACGAGCACGATGGAGTGCTCCTGCAGGTTGTGGCCCTCACCCGGGATGTAAGCAGTAACTTCGATGCCGTTGACAAGGCGAACACGGGCAACCTTACGAAGAGCCGAGTTCGGCTTCTTGGGGCTCGTGGTGAAGACACGGGTGCACACGCCGCGCTTCTGGGAGTTGTGCTGCAGAGCAGCGTTCTTGGACTTCTTGGGCACGGAACGACGGCCCTGGCGAACCAGCTGGTTAATAGTAGGCAAAGCGTACTCCTTCTCGAATGATTCCAGCTTTCTGTAAAGTGCAACGGCTTGAATCGAGGGGTCAGCATCCCCCTACGAAACACGCAGTTCGATAGGATACGTGGCGTTAGCTGTGCCGTCAACAGACCACGCCGCCGGGCGTATCCCAAAATTGGCACATTTCCGCAAAGCCTACACAAAAGGAATCCCTTTCTGTGCGCGGGGGTGGATTCCCGGACCGGGCGGCGCGGGGGTTAAGTTTGCTGCTCTACAGTCCTGACTCGCACGGAGAGCACATTAAGTGCTCTCCGGCTCGTGCGGAACTCGCGACAAACTTAAGCCGCCGGCCGCCCGGGCCGGGAATCCGACGTGCTCGGCGGGGCAACGCTACCCGCCAAAAAGGGACAGGTTTATTTTGTTCGGTTTTATCTGGTGAAACGTCGCGCTCCAGCGGTAATCTGCTCTCATCTGACGCATGGAAATCGGCGGCGTTTCCATTTAACGCAAAAGAGGCCGCTTCCCCTAGTAGGAAGCGGCCTCAGACCTTACGAATAGACGATGGTAAAGGGTACTTTTGTTTCGGTCTCCCCTGTTGACGTGCACCTCGTGCCCTCAAGCGTTACTGAGACCACTTGTTCGACATCAATCAACTTCGTTGGCACCCAGATGTTCTCTCCGCTATTGCGCCCATAAGAAAAATATAAGTTGAACACCCCTGCGTCGTCATCTTCGATAATCTGCTCCGATCCATCCTTGTAGCTGACGGTCAGCTTATTATCAACTGCTTCATAGCCCAAATCATCGATGTGCGTCTGGATGGAAAACGGGCTAATCTCAAGAGGCGAGTCACCGGAGCGGAGTTCCTTTGTATCGACGTACGCTCCAATATTGAACTCGGGTGTCGACGCCTCAAACCGCCTCGCACTCTCACCTTCACCCTCGGTCCAGTGGATATTCCAGGTGACCGCATGTTGCAAATCTCGCTCGCGATCCATAGCGGCAAAGTACATCGTGCCATTAATGACAGTATCGCTTGATGTGTCCTTATCAATTGTGCTGCGTGTGTCAGGCCATTCCTCGCCGAACTTCATATCGGGCGTGCCGATGCCCTGTTCTTCTTCACCATAGAGAACAAGTTCGCCAATCTCTGCTGCTGGCTTGTAGTAGTTAACTCCATTTGGATTGGACAACGTAAACGTCACGGCTCCGCAGCCGTTTTGGTCGATTGCCATCTCATGGATATCAAGCGTATAGCCGTTACCCTCGACGGACAGATTAACCTTCTGGACTGTGCCCTCCAGGCTTTGGGGCGCGATGCCATCGCCAAACTCTCTGGTGTAGGTATATTTAGTTCCCGATGAGCCGCCGTTGGTCCAGGTAATGGAATCCCCGTTGCCGTGGTTTCCCCAGGCTGAGGCAAAATAGCTGGAATTGACAACGGCGTAGGCGACCCCTCCGGTCGCCAACACTCCGGCAAGACATCCGATAACCGCAACATAGAGGGGCTTAGCATGACCCCTTTTGCGAAGCGGCTCGCCTTCAGCTGCATTAAGAACGCGATCTGCAAGATTGCTATCGGCTTGGATGGACTCGAAGGCCTGCTTGATTTGATTGGATTTCACGGTCGCCCTCCTCTAGGATGAATTTGAGCTTCGATCGACCGCGAGCTAAACGCGTTCGAACGGTCGCGGCTGGTACATGCAACAACTCGGCAATCTCTGAGGTCGAAAAGCCTGGATAGTAATAGAGCACGATGGGAACACGGAATCGTTCCGGAAGTCGCATAACGTCTGACAGGACCACCTTGGTCTCATCCTGCGCTGCCGAGAGTGAATCGGCCAAGTTCTCAATATCCTCTATGCGCCTCCATGGCTTTCGAAAGAGCGATTTGCATTCATTGATCGTGACCCGAATAAGCCAGCGACGAAGATGCTCCCAACTTTCAAAGTGTCCATCGCTTTTGAGCAACTTAAGAAAGACATCTTGGGCAACATCGTCGGCATCGGCACGATCGCGTAGGTACGTCAATGCGATCCGAAACACGACATCCCGGTAATCTTCGACCGCCTGTCTAAATGCTTGTTCTTCCATAATCACCTCCCGGTGATGCTGATGTTTCTTGCTGAGGCCCTCACCATAGATACGCTTTGACCGAACGAAATGTTTCAAATTCAAGCAGGAATAACCTACCAAAATAAACCTGTCCCTTTTTGGTAGGTTTTCTTCAACAAAAAAGACCCGCTCCCCTGTTGGGAAGCGGGTCTTTGGAAGGACGGTTAACGTACTAGGAAATTACTCCTCGTCGTTGTCCTTGGCCTCTTCGGCGTCGTCGGTGTCCACGAGCTGGTTGAGCAGCTCGTCGAGGGAAGCCATGTCCTCGTTGATCGCGCCGTTGGCGGGAGCCTTCTTGTCGTCGATCGGGGCGCCCAGGAGCTCCTCGTCGGCGTCGGCGTGATGCGTCGGAGCGGAGGTACCCAGCAGGATATCGTCCGGACCGTCGGGGCTAAAGACCATCTGCAACAGCTGCGAGAGGTCTTCCTCGTCGGCAACGTCGTCGTTGTTCTCGAGGATGTAGAGCAGGTCGTGGGCCTCCAGGCCGTCACGGAGCTCCTCGATCGCCTTGGCACCGATGCCATCGATGCGCAGCAGATCCTCCTCGGACTTGCCGACCAGGTCGCCGACCGTCTCGATGCCGACCTCGCTGAACTTGTTGGTCCAGCGCTGCGACACGCCCAGG
>DBFAHJ010000192.1:0-3685 GCA_048227095.1 Collinsella aerofaciens
TCAGATCCAGGGCTTCTTTGATATCCCGGTTAACCACCTGTCCGCGCTGCCGCTGTTTGGCCAGTACTACAACGACATGCACTTCGACACCGACAACCTGGTTGTCGTCTCCCCCGACGTGGGTCGTGCCAAGGCCGCCAAAAAGCTGTCCGACATGCTCGGCTGCGACCTGGCCATCGCCCACAAGGGCCGTCCGCGCCACAACGCCGCCGAGGTCATGGGCATCATCGGTGACATCAAGGGCAAGACCTGCATCATCAATGACGACATGATCGACACCGCTGGCACCCTGTGCGCCAACGTCAAGGAGCTCAAGGCTATGGGCGCTGGCGATATCTACGTCTGCGCCACCCACGGTATCTTCTCCGGTCCGGCCATCGAGCGTCTGAACGACGCCCCGATCGTCGAGTGCCTCGTCACCGACGCCATTCCCGTCGAGGTCGGCGGCAAGATCAAGACCATCTCGGTCGCCGAGGAGTTCGCTCAGGCCATCTCCGCCGTTTACCACGAGGAGCCCGTCTCCACGCTCGTCGGCGGCGACTTCGCGCTGTAATCCAGCGTGCATCTCATCATCTTTGGTGTTTTTAAAGGGTCGGAAGCTCGCTTCCGACCCTTTTTCTACCCCTCGACAACCTTCCCTGGACAATTAGTTCAGATACGTATTTTTTTAAAGCTCCAAAGGACCGTTCGGAGCCTTCTGAGCTCCCCAGCGGATGCCATGCCGTCCAAATCTCATCGTTCTCGAGTACAACCGCTGCATATTTACCCTCAAATCGCCCTCAAGGGCCTTAGGCACGCCTCGAACGCCCGCCGCCTTATACGTATCTGAATTAACCGTCCAGTAGCTATCGTCAACCTTCGCGGCAGAGCTCAATTTCCTGCAATCCCCTCAACCGATTTCATAACACCCAGCCGTTCATGGCGCGCAGCGCCCCGCTGAGCGAAAAGAACGGTATGGGGGTCGCATTCTGCCGCCAACTTAGTACGTTATAGCTATGATGACCGTGATTTCACATTTCTCCGCCCTCCGCGCAATTCGTCGCGCACGACGGGCGTACTCTGCCCTACCCTGGGACTCCGTTGATAGTGAACAGCAAGCACAGGCCTTGGCTAGCTGCATTCCCAATAATGACGCGATAGACTTTGGCGCACTTTCGATACTCGATGCCTGGAATGAAGATGATTCCGAACTACTCGATCTTCTCGTTTCAGACGAAGACAACAGACGCCCCGACAAGCGGCTTCTTCAGCATATTCTCACCGCTCCGCTTCCTGAAGGTGCAATTATGCACGTCGAGGCCGACATCTACGCAACGTCTCCTGCCGTGACAGCCATGCTTTGTTCCAAAAATGAATCAGTCGCCAAAACCTTGATGCTTCTCATGGAACTGCTCGGAACCTACTCCCTTCCTCCCGGGGCAACATACCCCATTGCCCATGACGACATCTGGCCCAAGGGCGATGGCTGCGCAGCGACGGGCGATCTTGATTGCTTGGGCAACCAGTCGGTGGTCGAGCAACAGAACGAAACCCGCTATGAACAGGCACACTACAAATGCGAGCCCGCCACAACTATCGAAGAGCTTGAGGCGGTTGCACGCTTCGCCAAAAGTAGCTCATACACATCGTTTCGCACGGCAGTCAAACTTGCCCGACCCGGATCTGCATCCCCAGCCGAATCCCTAATGTTTGCCGTTCTCGGAGCGCCCATGCGCTTTGGAGGATTCGGATGTTGCAGTCTGCCCATGGGAGGCCTGCTACTCAACTATCGAATCGACTTCGACACTCTTGCGGTCAACATGTCCTCGGGCATCCCCTATGCCATCTGCGACCTATATTGCCCGGCAGCCGGAGTCGACAACGAATACAACGGAATTGGGCATGAGCTTCAAAACGCTCGCATCCACGATGGCAATCGAAATAATGGCCTCAAGGCAATGGGCATCCACGTCCTGGTTATCAATCGCGACCAAATGAAAGACCTTGTTGCACTCGAAGCCTTCGCCCAAACGATGCATCGACTCGCGGGAGTCCGATTCCGATACCGTATCAAGGGCTATCGCAAGCGTCAGGCCGCTTGGCTCAACGCTCTGCGGGCCGGAATCGGCCTTGCGCCGGTCTAAACGGCGAATCACCCGCGCGCCGCCGAACAGGACTGGACAGTTAGTTCAGATACGTATAGATGGACACATTGAATTAGGCTGTTTTGCAGCTATCTCTATACCATTCGCCCTATTTGAAGGCAGGGTAGACTTCAAAACAGCGCCATATGGACTAACTAAAGCTCCGAAACAACGTATCGGCATTGAATTGAGCACTTCGAGTCCTCAGAACTTATACGTATCTGAACTAACTGTCCACCTCTGATTTCGACGGCCGTCCAAACGCCCCTAAACGCCCTCAATTACCCTCCATTTGACAGCGGCAACAGGGTCGCTCACCATAGCAGGCGACAAATCAACGAAAGGACAAACATGGCAGCTGCACAGCCGCTTAAGATTCGCATGGTTGCCGGACTTGGCAACCCGGGCGAGGAATATGCCGAGACCCGCCACAACGCCGGCTTTAAGGCAATCGACGAGCTGGCCCGTCAGGCCGGCGTCACGTACTGGAAAAACCAGGCCGGCGCCGAGGTCGCGCTCATCAACATCAACGACCCCGAGGAAGAGGGCGGCAAGCGTCAGATTGTGCTGGTCAAGCCGCAGTCGTACATGAATACCTCGGGCGGCCCCATCTCCAAGCTCTGCCGCGAGTACAAGATCAAGGCCGAGGAGCTGCTCGTAATCCACGACGAGCTCGATATTCCCGCCGGCGACGTGCGTGTTAAGGTGGGCGGCGGTCACGCCGGCCACAACGGTCTGCGTTCCATCATCGACAAGATGGGCAGCCGCGACTTCAGCCGCATCCGCACCGGCATCGGCAACCCTCCCGGCAAGATGGCCGTCGCCGACTACGTGCTTAAGCAGCTGCGCGCCCGCGAGGCCGAGGACTTCCAGGACACCTGCGCCCGCGCCGCAGACGCCGCCGGCCTGGCAATCGTGCACGGCGTGATCTATGCCCGCGACCACGTCAACGGCGCCGCCTCCGCCAACGGCAAGCACTAAAACCTACCATTTAGGGACAGGTTTATTTTGTCAGGTTTTACCTGCGGAAACGCCCCAGTTGCGGCATCGCAATAAACCGCGCGCCGCCATACGCACATAGCACCCCAAAGGGGGCCGGCCTCATCACAACCCGAGGCCGGCCCCCTTTGCCGTTTTACCCGATAAGACTGACCAAAATAAACCTGCCCCTATTTGGTAGGCCAAAGTGGATAAACCCTGCTCCCAACCGCCGAAGACACACGTAAGTGACATGTCCATGAGGGTATAATTTGCACCGTATGTCTGCACAACGCCTGTGCACGTACGGTTTTATTCGGGCTACCGTCCATTTCCGTGGAGGCACGGTTCGGCGGCCCTAACAAGAGAGGGGTTCTATGTATAAGATCCTGGAGAAGACGCAGTTCTCGGAGAAGGTGTTCAAGTTCCGCATCGAGGCGCCCGCAATCGCCAAGCATGCGCACGCTGGACAGTTCCTCATGGTTCGCGCCAACGAGACGGGCGAGCGTGTCCCGTTTACCCTGGCCGGCTGGAACGGTGACGAGGGCTGGGTCGAGTTCATCTTCATGGTGATCGGCAAGACC
>DBFAHJ010000193.1:0-4401 GCA_048227095.1 Collinsella aerofaciens
GGGCACGATGTCGACGATGACCTTGATGCCGCGCGCGTGAGCCGCAGCGATCATGTCATCGAAGTCGTCAAGCGAGCCGAGACGCGGGTCGACATCGCAGTAGTCCGCCACATCATAGCCGCCATCGACAAGAGGCGATGGATAAAACGGGCTCAGCCAGATGGCCTCGATACCCAGTCGCTCAAGATAGTCCATCTGCTGGGTAATGCCCGCGATATCGCCCAGACCCGAACCAGTCGAATCCTTAAACGAGCGCGGGTAGATCTGATAGATCGCGGCATCGGACATCCATGAGCGCGAAGAAGACTTTTCTGTAGCCATGGGGCGTATCTCCCTTGCAACGAGGTTATGCGAGATGCTCACGATGATACGCCCAAAGCGGACATTCGCGACAAACAACGCCACAGCCACGCCCCAAAACGATCGCCCCCTCTCGGGTTCAAGCCTCCTGGGACGAATCGACCGATTAGTGAAAAGAACGGAAGACCCACTTTCCCGGCCACGACAGCGAGCGGGCTCCGGGTGCCCCAGGTTGCCGCGAAAGAGGAGGGAAGCGTACTTTATGTACGCGACCGACGATTGAGGGGCAAGATGGGGTGCCCGGGGCTCGCGCAGCGTCAACAAAAAACGCGGTTCGTTAGAACCGCGTAAGATAGTTGGAGCGGACAACGGGGCTCGAACCCGCGACCCCAACCTTGGCAAGGTTGTGCTCTACCAACTGAGCCATGTCCGCATATGTAAAAACAAAACGGGCGCCGGAGCGCCCGGATGTTGCCTGGAGGCGAAGCCCGGATTCGAACCGGGGGTAAAGGCTTTGCAGGCCTCTGCCTTACCACTTGGCCACTTCGCCGAAAAAGGACCGCCTAAACGGTCCGGAAATGCAATGGAGCGGACAACGGGGCTCGAACCCGCGACCCCAACCTTGGCAAGGTTGTGCTCTACCAACTGAGCCATGTCCGCTTGCGGGTTATTAATTTACGCGAGTTGTCCAAAAGACGCAAGTACTTTTTTCAAAAAACTTGTCTGCCGCATGTTCTTAGTAGCTAAACGCGCTAAAGCGATTGGCTAGGCACACGATTCCAGCGCTCCGCTAAACAGCTTCACCATCTGCACGCGCGTGCCGGCGCCGTCCGTACGACGAGCAACCTCCACGTTATCGACGAGCATACGCATAAGCTTGATACCACGGCCGCGTTCCTCGGATGCGACCGGCTCGCTCGTTTTATCGATAGAATAGCCGGCACCTCGATCAAGCACCTCAACCACAACGCGATCGCCATAGGCCTGAACCGTCAGGACGCACCCGATACCGCCCGCATGGTCATAGGCATTACCCAGCGCCTCCCCCGACGCCAATGCGACATCGTAGCGCTCGTCACGGCGCAACGGAAGCGATTCAAGGAGTTCAGCGATGCGATGTCGGTAGTATGGAAGATTCTCGATACCCTGACGGACCTCGACGCTCTTACTCCAGCGAGGCAGCTCCCCCACCGGAATGGCGGGAATAGACTCCCGTGCCGGCCCCGCGACATGAAGGATATCGACAAGACGAGCAATCTCCAAAAAGCGAACAACTTCACCTGATGCATTGACGAGCGAAAGCAGGCCTTCTCGCCTCATGAGCTCACGAGCGCGCGTAAGCAGGAATGCCAAGCCCGTCGAATCGATAAAGCTAACAGCCTGACAGTTGATGACGACACGACGCACGCCGCGGCCAATCAAAGCATCCAGCCGCCGACGCAGCGCAGGCACCGTGGCGATGTCGATATCGCCCGGTGGCGTCAAAACCGCTATGTCATTCCACTCATTCATACGACCATGGTTCCCAAAAAAGCCCACTCGATGCATTCGTTTCCCCAACCGTGCGGATTCAGCCCGCCCAGCGTCGTCTATGAACGACCCCGTAAAAACTCAAGGGACACCAATGCAATGTCATCGTCCAGCGCCGATTCGGTAAATCGGTCAAGCTCGCCCAAGACCTTGCCGCAAATGCCCGACACGCCCTCCCCCGAAACAGAAAGCAGAAGGTCGCGCAAGCGCTGCTCGCCAAAGAACGCTCCGGTGCGGTCGCGGGCCTCAATCGTTCCATCCGTATACATGAAGAGCATGTCGCCGGGGGCGAACGTAAACACGCCTGTCTCGTACACCATGCTCTCAAAGGCACCGATTACGCCCGATTGGCATCCAAGCAGCTCAACCTCTCCCCCACGGGCCTCGCCGCCACCCAGCGGCATCGACTCTGGCCTGATGACCATGGTCGGAGGATGGCCCGCCGAACAATACGTTGCGCGTCCGGCTTTAAGGTCAATCTTGGCGATAAAGGCCGTCACGAACGTCTCGACCCTCGAAAAGCCCATGAGCATACTGTTAAGAGAGCGTGCCATGCGGGCCGGTCCAGCGCCCTCCCACGCATATGCCGTCAGGGCCGTCTTGACGAGCGCGGACATCGATGCGGCCTCAATGCCTTTGCCAGACACATCACCCAGAATCATGACGGCGCAGTCGTCGGGAAGACGGATGAGCGTATAGAAATCGCCGCCGACCAACGCCGAGTTCGTGGCTGACAGGTACACCGAATCGGTTGCGATACCCGGAACATCCCCCAGGGAATTTCTCATGCCGATCTGAAGGGTCTGAGCGATATGGCGCTCCTCGCGCTTTTGAGATTCGCCTTCGTAGATCAGTTCAAAGTCATGCGCCAAGTGCACCAAGTAGTCATATTCAAGATCATCAATCGGCTCTTGGCTACCATCACGAAGCAGCAGCGCGCGCGTCGTCGGGCTCTTCGCAACAGAAGCAGGAACAATCGCGTCGTTACTGTGCTTGCCATCACCCTCAGAGCGCGGGCGCCCCGCCTCGATGCCGGAGTCGACGTAGAGACCTTGACAAGGCAGGCCATGCGCCCTAAGCCAGCCTCCCATAGGCATCGATTCATCAACGCGAGTTATACGGACGTGTTTAAGGTCCTCGGCACTCGTGCCGCCCAAAACAGATGCCTCAAAGCCATCAGGGCCAGCCCCCAGACGTGCCGCCGGAGCCGTCGTGGAAAAGAATAGCTTCTCGGGATCGTCCGGCAAAGCAACGCGACTGCCGCCTTCAAAATCTATGACGTAGGAGTCCAGACTGGCGTCATACTCAACAGGGCAAAAATGGCAGTTGAGCATATTGCAGATTTCGGACGATACCGCCTGGGTAGCCGCGGCGGAATCGTCTAGAAAGGTAAACAACTCATCACGCAAGACATTGAGCGAGCGGCCAAGCTCGGCCGTGCGACGGGAGCGAAGGCTCGATGCCATGCCGACCAGCTGGATAGACAGGTAATCGCAAATGACCTCGAGCACATTAACGTCATAGGCGAGCGGTGCCTGGGGGCGTTTCCAACCAACTTCCAGCACGCCAAGGATCTGCGTACCGTAAAAAACGGGAAGACAGATCTCGCTGCGGTACGGAGGCATATCCTGCACGCGCAACAGGTGCTTAGAACGATTGTCCAGATCCATGAACATACCGGAGGCAGCCCTATCGCCCTCAAGGTCCTGTTGAATCGACAAGCGACAGGCACGCGACTCACGAAGAACATACGTCGGAATGCCAGCGCCATACGGCAAAAACTCAGGAAGGTAGCTGTCGTACAGCTCCTTTGAAACACCGCGAAGCTTAAAACCGCCGCTCTCAGAAAAATAGATAGCAGCACCCGAAGCATCGAGCGTTCCTACAAGCTGGTTCAAAACGGTATCAAGTAGGCTGGGCAGCTCATCGGAGCCCACGGTACTCATAATGACCGAGAGCGTGCCAGAGAGGCGCTTGTTAGCCACTCTAAGCTCCGAAAGAGCACGCTTGAGCTGACGGTCGTGCGAATACTGTTCTTCGATGCTATGGAGCGCCACCAGGACACGTGGCGCGCGGCGCCCAAAGATGCGTGGAGGCGTTACGGAGCCCGCACGAACCAAGACGGGGATAAAGGAGCCGTCACTCAGCTTGAGCATCAGTTCGTTCTCGGAGCCATCAGTTTCAAATGGCAGACGATGTTCCGTCGCACGTTCAAAAGCGGATGAGTACAGGACGTCTTTAACATCTCCACCAATGACGTCGGCGCGTTCCTCGCACATCAAACCAAGTAAGCGATTATTCACATGCAGAATGGTTCCGTCGAGCTCGCAGATGATGACAGCATCGCTCGTGATCTCGACTAGTTGGGCAACGTCTGCCCACTCGTTGTGTTCAAGCGTTTCCATCGTGGACCCCGCCGTCTATCGGTAAAAAAAAGCCTCCGAAGAGGCTTCTCAAATGCGATGGTGTCGGAGGCGGGACTTGAACCCGCATGACCAAAAAGCGGTCACTAGCACCTCAAGCTAGCGCGTCTGCCAATTCCGCCACTCCGACATGCTATGTTGTTGATTC
>DBFAHJ010000194.1:0-2696 GCA_048227095.1 Collinsella aerofaciens
GGCCGAATACGAACAGGCCGCGAGCTGGAAAATCACTGCAGCGACCGCGGATGCCGCCGTCACGAAGGGAGGCGAGGCCTAAATGTTCGCCTCATTCCAAAAGAAGTATTTCCTATCCGATAAAGGCGTCGCCGGCGTAAAGCGCGGCATTTTCTGGACCACGCTCACCAATCTTATTACCATGGCCGGCATGGGCTTTTTATTCCTGGTCATGGCCGGTTTTGTCGAACATCTCGCCACTGGCGCTGACCTGCCGGATGCCCTGCCGATCGTGGGCGGCCTCCTGGTCTTTTTCGTGTTGCTCTTTGCCTCTAACTGGCAACAGTATTACTACACCTACTGCATCTTTTACGAGGAGTGCGGCAAGCAGCGTATGGAGATCGCCGAACGCTTGCGCAAACTGCCGCTGTCGTTTTTCGGTCGTCGTGATCTGGCCGATTTAACCGAGACCATCATGGGCGATGTCCAGACCATGGAACATGCCTACAGCCACGTGTTGGGAGAGCTTTGGGGCGCCATTATCGCAAGCGCTATTGTGTTCGCAGCATCGCTGTTCTTTTGCTGGCAGTTGGCGATCACGGCGTTCTGGAGCGTTCCCGTGGCCTTTGCCGTGCTGTATTTGACGCGCGGCCCCATGGTCCCGGTGTTCGACCGTGTTCGCGCCGAGAAGGTCAAAGTCACCGAGGCGATCCAGGAGACGCTCGATTGTGTGCGCGAGATCCGCGCTACCAACCAGGAGGCCTATTATCTTGAGGGACTCGGTGCCGTGATCGATGACGAGGAGCGCGAGACCACTAAGGGAGAACTCGTTAACGGGCTTTTGGTCAACTCTGCCTTTGTCATTTTGCGTCTGGGGGTCGCTTCCACGCTGGTAACGGGTGCCGCGATGGTTGCCTCGGGGCGGGTCGACTTTTTGGTGATGTTTGCCTTCTTGCTTATGGTGAGCCGTATCTATGCGCCCTTTGACCAGGCGTTAATGTTAATGTCCGAGCTGTTTGCCGCCGAGTCGTCTGCCAAGCGCATGCGTTCCATCATGGAAGAGCCTGTGGCGCGGGGCAGCGAGAAATTTGAGCCCGCGGGTCACGATGTGGTGTTCGATCACGTGGCATTTGGCTATGGTGCGGGCGAGGACGGCCGCGCCGGCGAGAAAGTTCTTACCGATGTGAGCTTTACCGCCAAGGAAGGCGAAGTTACGGCGCTGGTCGGTCCTTCGGGTTCCGGTAAGTCTACGGTGAGCCGCCTGGCCGCGCGCTTTTGGGATGCCACTGCGGGCAAGGTTACCGTGGGCGGTGTGGATGTTGCGGGCGTCGATCCCGAGGTACTCCTGCGCGACTACGCTATCGTGTTCCAAGACGTGCTGCTCTTTGACGACACGGTGATGGGAAACATCCGCCTCGGGCGTCGTGATGCCACCGATGAGGAAGTGCTTGCGGCCGCGCGTGCCGCCAACTGCGACGAGTTTGTGTGCCGCATGCCGCAGGGCTACGACACCATGATCGGCGAGAACGGCTCCAAGCTGTCCGGTGGCGAGCGCCAGCGCATCTCCATCGCCCGCGCGCTGCTCAAAGACGCACCCATCGTGCTGTTGGACGAGGCGACGGCAAGCTTGGATGTGGAGAACGAGACCGTGGTACAGCAGGCACTCTCCCGTCTGCTTGCAGGTAAGACGGTTATCGTTATTGCCCACCGTATGCGTACGGTGGAAAATGCCGACAAAATCGTTGTGCTCAAGAATGGAGTGGTTGCCGAACAGGGCACCCCGGCGCAGCTCAAGGCGGCAGGTGGAGAATTCGCCCGCATGGTTGCGCTGCAAAAGGAGGCGGCGGACTGGCAGCTGTAGGAATATGACAAAGGGGCAGTCCCTTTGTCATATTGAGTTCACCCCCATAGTTTCCAAAAAGTTAACCATTGTTGAACTTAATAGTTAGATAAACTAAACTATTTTCCAAAAGTGTGCTCGAGCAAACTTGTTTACTCGGGTGCTGAGGCACCGTGCCGCGTCCAATGCGGCAAAAGGGAGAAACAACATGAAGAAGTCGACGTTCAATACCCTGCTTGTCGGTGGCGGTTTTCTGCTTGGCACGGCCGGCATCAAGCTGCTTACCAGCGCTCCGGTCAAGAATGCCTGCGTGCAGGGCATCGCGTGCGGTATGCGCGTCAAGAACTGCTACCAGGACATGGTCGAGCAGGCCAAGGCCAATGTCGATGACATGGTTGCCGAGGCTGCCTACATCACCCAGAGCGAGGCCGCTGCTGACGAGGCAGCCGAGTAACGCTCCCAGGCACAAGCTATGAGATTCTCGATTATTAGCGAGATCCCCGGCAGGACCCGCCTTCAGTTGGCGGGTCCTGTGCCAGAGAGTGATCTCGATGCGCTTCTTAAGCTCAGCGGCGACATCGACGGCGTGCACAAGGTGCGCGTTTACGGCCGTATTGGCCAGATGGCGCTCGAATATGATGAGCAGTGTCGTGCGGGCGTGCTCGACGCTTTGTGTGCGCTCGATGCCCAGGCCATTGCCGACGCAAAGACGGGTTATGTGATGCAGCTTGAGCCACGCAAGCACAAGCTCGTCATGGATCTTGCCACACTTATCGGCGCCCACTACGCGCGCCGCTGGTTCTTGCCGACGCCTCTGCGTGCGGTGTTTGTCGTGGCCGGTTACATGGCATTTTTGCGCGCTGCCCTTCATGAGCTG
>DBFAHJ010000195.1:0-3034 GCA_048227095.1 Collinsella aerofaciens
GGGAGGCGCCGCGCGCTCGGGCGGCGCGCCAGGGAGATAGTGGACGAGATAGTCGAGAAGCGCGGCCTCAAGAAGGAGTAACATCGGAGCTTGCAGCGACGGACCTCAGGACACTCTTACACCACGTCTGCGCGCGCCACCGAACTTAGCTATAATGCGCTACGTTCCTGCCAGGCTGTGGTTGCGGATGGGTGAAATGCCCACCCTAGTCCAAGACAGACGCGGTCAAAGGGATCCACGTAAGCGACCGCGTGCGCGCGGCGCGATCATGGCGCGTCCTAGATGTAAGCCGCACCGTCCGTTCTACTTTCTTTGGGGCAATACCGCCTCGCGGGCGAGCGGGCCAGTCGTGAAGGTGGCTGCGGCCTCCCGAGCAAACGTCCCGGTGCGCAAGTGTGGGGTCAAATACCAGGTCAGCTGGTGGGAACAACCCGATATTCCGTGCAGGGCACGGATTGTATACGACACAGAAGGCAGGGTAGTGGACATGGTGAGGGGCAGCTTGATGCATGCGGCTCGGTTAGGTGCTGGGACCGCGGCGGTCATTGCCGTTTTGGGCCTGAGTGGATGTGCGTTCAATCCACTGTCCACGTTCACGACGCCCACGATCGACCAGATTGAGCGCGAGACCGTTACCCCCACGGTATCGGACGATGCCCTGGTCACGCCGGGAACCCTGACGGTCGCCCTCGATACTTCCGATGCCCCGCAAGCCATGCAGGATGCCGACGGAAACCTCACGGGCTATGCGGTCGATGCCGCTCGTGCCCTTGCATGCCGCATGGGTCTCAAAGTCGCCTTTGTCGATGCGTCCTCGGCCGATTCCGCGCTCAGCGATAAAAAGGCCGACATCTTTATTGGCGACGCCAGGTCTACGGACGGCGATATCAGCTCACTTGGCACCTGTCTGTACGACGCCCCCGCCGTATTCGGCAAGAGCAGTGACGGCGAGTCGCTGAGCGTTTCCACCGAAACGCTTAACACCGCTACCCTGGGCGTTCAGACCTCCTCAGCCTCGCAGGAAGCGCTTGCCAAGCAGAGCATCACGGCCAACCAAAAGACCTTCTCCAACATCAACGAGTGCTTCGAGGCACTCGAGTCGGGCGAGGTCGATTACGTGATCTGTGATTCCACGGCCGGTGGTTACCTCGCGCGCCTGATGAGTCAGATCTCCTATGTCGGCACGCTCGAGGCACCCTCCACGCTTGGCGTCGCAGGCCTTAGCTCTAACGATGAGCTGTGCCGTGCCGTGAGTGATGCCCTCGACGGCATCACGGTCGACGGCACGCTCGAGGCGGTCCACTGCGTCTGGTATGGCCAAATGCCCTATGACCTTACCGCCAAGACTGTTTCGGGGGCCAATGTGCAGGCATCCGACTCCACGTCCAACGAGACCGAGTCCTCCGATGGCGACGCCTCTGATAACAACGGCGACAGTCCGTCGTCTAGCCAGGAGGGCGCCATCACCGACGATGACATCAACAAGCTCAATAGCTAGTTATTGGTAGGGGTGGCGTCTGCCATACACCGAACAAGGCGCTTCTTCACGGTTTCAACACGCATGGCCGGGTCTCCCAAATAGGGGAGCCTGGCTTTTCTATTTTGGTAAAACTAGCAGGTCAAAGCTAATTTCCAGGAGAAAAATTAACTCCGTCGACGCCTTCCTATAGCGCACTTTGTCACGGAAAAGTGCGAGACTTCGGTATGCGGTATCAAGCAGTCGTTATTCGGGTCTTTGGGAATTCGCGTGATTAAATGCACGGCAATGGGTACATAGCCAGTACAGTAAGTCCCCGAGGCAGATTGGAGCCACGTATGGATATCAAGGTTTCTGGACGCAAGACGACGGTAACCGATGCTCTGCGTGCGCATGTGGATGAGAAAATCGGCGAGGCGCTCAAGGTTTTCGACATCGAGCCCATGACAGTCGACGTCGTGCTTCGTTATGAGAAGAACCCCTCGAACCCCAACCCGGCAATCGTCGAGGTCACGGTTCGTGCCCGCGGTTCGGTGATTCGCGTTGCCGAGCACGGCGCAGATATGTATGCTGCCATCGACCTCTCCGCCGATAAGGTTACCCGCCAGCTGCGCAAGTTCAAGACCAAGGTCGTGGACAACCGCCAGGGTGGTGCCAGCGCCGCGGATGTCGCACCGGTCGAGCGCGTCGAGGATCTGGCCGACCTGCTGCTGCCCGAGGAGGACGACGACCTGCTCGTCCGCGAGAAGGTCATCGATGTCACCCCGATGACCGAGGAGCAGGCGCTGGTGCAGACCGATTTGCTGGGCCACGACTTCTACGTGTTCGAGAACGCGACGACCGGTCTCATCAATGTGGTGTATCACCGTAAGAATGGTGGATATGGCATCATCAAGCCCCGCATCGAAACACTTGACGAGTAAAATACGTTAACTTGCATGAGTTAACGGTTGGCGGCCATCCCATGCGGGTGGCCGCCTTTTTACGTAAGGAGTCGCTTTGATGGACAAGGCCGCATCCGCCGGTCATTCGAACCGTTGCCGCATCGTCGTCGATACCTGCTGCGACTTTAGCCCCGAGGTCGCCGCGAACCTCGATGTCGATATCCTGGGTTTCCCTTTCATTATCGATGGCGAGGAGCGCACAGACGACATCTGGTCGAGCATGAGCCCTAAGGAGTTCTACGACCGCATGCGCGCCGGTGCCCGCGTGTCCACCTCGGCTGTGTCGCTCGGTCGCTATATCGAGTTTTTTACCGAGTGCGCCAAAGAGGGCACGCCCACGGTCTACCTGTGCTTTACCTCAGCGCTGTCGTCGAGCTACAACTCCGCGTGCCAGGCGGCAGATGTCGTGCGCGCCGAGTATCCCAACTTTGAGCTCTACGTGGTCGACAACGCTCTGCCCTGTGCGACCGGCGCGCTCTTGGCGCTCGAGGCCGTGCGCCAGCGTTCGGCGGGACTGACCGCCAAGCAGCTGGTCGATTGGGCAAACGAGGCAAAGACCTACGTGCACGGCTACTTTACGCTCGAGAGCTTCGACGCACTGGCTGCCGGCGGC
>DBFAHJ010000196.1:0-4088 GCA_048227095.1 Collinsella aerofaciens
GCTCGGCGCCAAGGTTTCGGGCAGTGTTTCAAAGAAGACGAGCTATCTGGTCGCCGGCCCCAAAGCGGGCTCCAAGCTCACCAAAGCCGAGCAGCTGGGCGTACCCGTGCTGGACGAGGACGCACTCGAGCAGATCTTGGCGACTGGTGAGGTGCCCCAGGCTTAGTACATCGATAACCAAATTAGAAAACCTCCCGGAAAGGTTGATACTTTCCGGGAGGTTTTTATTTGGGCGTGGTGGCGGGCAGCATGATCTGCGTCATGTAGGTTGCTGAGGGTGACCCTGCGGAGCGGTGTCGTTCCGGAGCGATAGAAGATTCATTCAAAGCAAAGGGGCCCCGCAGTGAGGTCTCACAACGGGGCTGCCCCATTGTGATGAGTTTTATACACTTTAACATTAATATTAACGTGTATACTTAGCAGTGAAGATATATGTTGAGAGGAGCAGTTATGGTTACCGTCGCGTTTTCGGAACTGCGCCAAAACCTTACGCAGGTGGCCGAAAAGGTTGCCAATGAGGGCGAGGAGGTTGTGGTCTTCAAGCGGAGCAAGCCGTTGTTCAAGATCGTGCCGCTCGACTATGAAGGTCCAGTTACGGTGGAATATGACGCTGCCCAGGAGCGTGGGGGCGCAAAACCGACGTGCGGCACGGGCAAGCCCAAGCGCGACGTGGGTACGATGTGGCATCCCAAGATCACCTGGAAGGAGATCCGTGAGATGCTCGCGGAGAATGAGGACTACCAGGAGTATCTCGATATCGTGGCTAACATGCCAAAGGGAACGCCGCTCGATACGATGACGGTTGAAGATGAAAAGCGCGTCGCGAGGGAGCGCTACCTATGAGGGCATTTCTCGATACCAATTTTCTGCTCGATTGCGTGCTGCCGGGCCGGCCGGAGCATGGGGCGGCGCAAACGACCAAGGGGCTCGTTGACGTGGGACTTATCGAGGGTGTTGTTTCGGCCTGCTCTCTCAAGGACGCGTACTACATTCTCACTAAACAGGCAGGCGAGGCGCGCGCCCGCGAGGTAGTGCGCGACTGTCTTAAGAGCTACTCGGTAGAGCCTCTCGACCAAGAAGCTTGTTTTACCTCCGCCTATTCCGATGAGCCGGACTTTGAGGACGGCTGTATCCGTGCGATGGCCGAGCGTGCCGGCGTGGACTTTATCATCACGCGTGACCGCGCCGCTTTTGTGCGCTCGACCATCAAGACCTTCTCGCCTGCAGAGTTCATCCGTGCGTTTCCGATTCCGGAGGAGTAAAACCGCCATATCGGGGATTGTCCTCGACATGGCGGTTCTCCTGTAGCTGACGCTCGTTAGTTGAGCTGCACTGCATGCCTGTCCGGGAGGTTCTTAATCGAGCACAGTAACGGGCACCGTGATCTGTGTCACGTAGGTTGTGGGGTCGTCGCTGATGATGTCGTCGATGAGGGCGATCTCGCGCGAGGGCCCGGCGGGTGCCAGGTTGTGTTCGTGCATATAGCCGAGTAGCTGCTCATAGCGCGAGCCCGCCTGCCCGTGCGTGCCGCGGAAGCTAATGGTCAAACAGCGTGCGGCGGGGCGTACCTCGACGTCGCCCAAGTACTCATCGGTGTCATCGAGCAGCAGGAAGACCTCGTCGTAGCCGTCAAAGTCACCGGCGTCAAGGCGCTCGGCGCTAATCCCAATGCCCAAGTTGCCCAGGAAGACAAAGGTCTCATGCTGGCCCTTCTGCAGTTGACGAATTTGCCACTCCAACGCATAGGCGTCGGTAGGGTTGACGCGTTCGCGCAACACGGCGCAGCGAAGCTCGGGCGCATCGATTGTGCAAATGGTATCGAGCTCGGTGTTCAAGGCATCATGCAGTAGAGCAAGCCGGTTATCGATCTTGCGCGACACGCGCTCCAACTCGCGGCGCTTGCGCTCGATGAGCTCCTGCTGCTGAGCCAGCTGCCGCTGCATGAGGTCTACATCGCGCGTGGTCACAAACTCACGGATCTGCGCTAGCGGCAGGTCGAGAACACGCAGGTGACTGATGGTGTTGAGGGTGGAGAGCTGCCGCGATCCGTAGTAGCGGTATCCACTCGCCGGATCGATGTGCGCCGGGTCCAGCAAGCCCATCTGCTCGTAATGGCGCAGCGTGCCCACGCTCAGGTTAAACAGGCGCGCCACCTCGCCAATACGGAGCAGGCCTTCGGTATGTTCGGTTGGCGAGTCGGTCATGGGACTGCTCCTTTCAATGGGCGGGGAAGGGGCGCCGAGGTCGTGCGGCGCGGCCGTCGTATGACACAAACGATCCGCTACGCTACCAACTTGTCAAAAGCTCCGCGCCGGTTAAGCACGGTAAACGCGACAACACAGATGACTGCCGACAAAATCGATCCGCACGGCGAAGCGATGCCCATGGGAAACAGCGTGTCGGAATAGGCGTTCGACAGCAGCCACGCGCCGGGTACGCGAATGAGCGCCACGGCCAGCACGTTGTGCGCAAAGCCGATGTAGCTCTTGCCGTATGCAGCGAAAAAGCCGCTAAAGCAAATGTGGATGCCGGCAAAGATTGCGTCGAAAATATAACTGTGCATATAGCCGGTACCGGCCGCGACCACCGCGGGGTCCTTGGCAAAAAAGCCGATAAACGCCGGCGCCACCAGCCACATCAGCATCGTGATCAGACAGCCGTACACCACCGAGATCGTCATGGCATCCTTGAGTACCTGACGCGCACGACCGCCCTTTCCTGCACCGGCGTTTTGCGCCGTGAGCGCGCTGACGGTGGCGCCCATGGAACTCGGAACAATGAACAAAAAGCTGATCATCTTCTCGACCAGGCCTACGGCGGCGGCGTCGACGAGCCCTCGGTGGTTGGCGATGACGGTGATAAACATAAACGCCACCTGGATGCAGCCGTCCTGTACAGCCACAGGCACGCCGATCTTAAGAATGCTGCCGAGCACCTCGGGCTGGGGGCGCAGGTCGCTGCGCTTAACGTGGATGTTCGTGCGGCGGCTCTTGAGCCACACGAGCGCGAGGGCAACGCTGGCCGTCTGGGCGGTCACTGTGCCGAGCGCCGCGCCCACGGGGCCGAGCCCCATGTGGCCGATAAATAGAAAGTCGAGCGCGATGTTGATGATGCATGCCACGCCAATCACGTACATAGGCGAGCGCGAATCGCCCAGCCCGCGAAAGATGGCCGAGAGAATGTTGTATGCGGCGATAAACGGAATGCCGACAAAGCAGATACGCAGGTAGGCGGCGGTGCCTTCGACCGCCTCGGGCGGCGTGCCAATGAGCGCCACAACCTGCGGGCAAAGTGCAAACAAGATGACGGCCAGTACTACCGAGACGCCCATAAACAGCGTGATGGTATTGCCGATGGCGGTCTCGGCGCGGTCGAAGCGGCGCGAGCCCACGGCGTGGCCGACGATGACCGTCGTTCCCATGGCCAGGCCCACGAGCGTCACGGTAATGATATAGAGCGTCTGCGCGCCATTGCCCACAGCGGTGATGCCGGCGGCGCCGCTAAACTGCCCCATCATATACAGGTCGGCCATGCCGTAGAGCATCTGCAAAAAGTACGAGAGCATATAGGGCAGGGCAAAGACCGCGATGGTCTTAAGGACATTGCCGCGTGTGAGGTCGTGTTCCATGAGCGGGGGCACTTTCTGACTGGGTTTGTTTATGTACCAGTGTAGTGAAAACCCTACAACGATTGTAGAGTCAAGGTTTGTGTTGGGTGCCGGGCGAAAAAAGTCACGCGCACCATTATTCCGAGTGAATATGGACACACGTCACGAGAACTCGCCGCCGGCGTTAACCTTGCAGAAAACGATTTCGGAATACTTGACACCATTATTCGGCGCGCAATAATACGTGCGTTTGCGAACAACGTTTGATGGGGGTTGAACCTGCGTGCGCAATCTCAAAATACTGTTTTCTTATCTAGGGGCATACCGTCGCGATGCCATTCTCGGCGTGTTCTTTGTGTCGGTCGAGACGGTGCTCGAGCTGTTTATCCCGGTCATCATGGCCAACATCATCGATGTGGGCGTGCCTGCGGGTGATATCAACTACATGCTGCTGCAGGGCGCGTACATGTTGGTGTGCGCT
>DBFAHJ010000197.1:0-4863 GCA_048227095.1 Collinsella aerofaciens
TCGTACATGTCGAGGGCGGCGCGAATGCGGCCCTCCCACCAGGAGAAGCCGTCGGACTCCATGGCGTCCCAGTCGTAGATGGGGTTGCCCCAGTACTGGCCGGTGGCCGAGAACTGGTCGGGCGGCGTGCCGGCGACGCTCACGGGATTGCCGGCGGCGTCGATCTTAAAGAGCTCAGGCGTCGCCCACATCTCGACGGAGTCACGCGAGACATAGATGGGCAGGTCGCCGATGATGAGAATGTCGCGCTCATTGGCATAGGCCTTGAGGCGGCTCCACTGGCGATCGAAGAAGTACTGCGTCATCTGGTGGTAGAGCATACGCGCCGGATGGTCGGCGCAGACCTTGGCGGAAGCTTCGCCGCGGGTGCGGAGTTCCGCGGGCCACTCCCAAAACGCCTTGAGACCGCACTCCTCTTTGACGGTCATGAACTCACAGTAGGGGATGAGCCAGTCCTCGTTGGCCTGGATAAAGTCATCGAAATCGGCCGGCTTGTCGGCGGCAAAGCGCTCAGCGGCGCGGTCGAGAATCTGACGGCGGCCGCCAAAGATAGCACCGTAGTCGACATTGCTGGGGTCGGATCCCAGATACACGCCATCGATATCGCGCTGCTCCAGATACCCTGCCTCGATAAGCTCGGCAAAGTCGATGAAGTTGGGGTTGCCAGCGCGGGCCGAGAACGACTGATAGGGCGAATCGCCATAGCTGGTCGTCGTAAGGGGCAGAATCTGCCAGTAATGTTGTTTGCACGAGGCGAGAAAATCGACGAAGTCGTAGGCATTCCAGCCAAAGCCGCCGATTCCGTATGGTCCGGGCAGAGATGAGACGGGCATGAGGACGCCGCTTGCACGCTCCATGAATGCGCTCACCAACCTTCTTGTTGTGGGGTCGGCCTGCCGATGGATGTGCAGTCCGCCTCCGGTGTTCTGATCCGATACGCCTATTGTAAAACATGTTGTTTAAACATGTACAGGCAAGATAAAAAAGTTGGTCGATTTTCGGCGAATGGTTACATGCCATGAAAAAGCCCCGACCTCACAACGTGAGATCGGGGCAAGAGCGGTATGTAGGTTTTTGCTACTCGGCGTCGGCGAAGCCGTTGGGGTTGTGGCTCTGCCAGTTCCAGCTATCTCGGCACATGTCCGCGATGTCGTACTGGGCCTTCCAGCCCATCATGCGCTCGGCCTTGGAGGCATCGCACCAGTTGGCGGCGATGTCGCCGGCGCGGCGCTCGCGGATTACGTAGGGCAGCTCCTTGCCGCAAGCCTTGGAGAAGGCGGCGACGACCTCGAGTACCGAGGTGCCGGTGCCGGTGCCCAAGTTAAAGATCTCGACGCCGGTCTTGCCGTTCATCCAATTAAGGGCAGCAACGTGACCAGAGGCCAGATCGCACACGTGGATGTAGTCGCGCACGCCGGTGCCGTCGGGGGTGGGGTAGTCGTTGCCAAAGACCTGAACGGCCTCGAGCTTGCCCACGGCGACCTGGGCGACATAGGGCACCAGGTTGTTGGGAATGCCCTTGGGGTCCTCGCCGATCAGGCCCGACGGATGAGCGCCGATGGGGTTGAAGTAACGGAGCAGCACGACGTCCCACTCGGGGTCGGCGGTGTGGACGTCCATAAGGATTTGCTCGATCATCCACTTGGTCCAGCCATAGGGGTTGGTCGCGGGCTTCTTGGGGTCTTCCTCGGTGACGGGCGGGTTGTCCGGATCGCCGTAGACGGTCGAGGAGCTCGAGAAGATGATGGACTTGCAGCCATGGTTGCGCATGACGTCGATGAGCACCAGGGTGTTCTCGATGTTGTTGTGGTAGTACTCGACGGGCTTGCTCACCGACTCGCCGACGGCCTTAAAGCCGGCAAAGTGGATGACGCGGTCGATCTGATGGGTATCGAAGATCTTGTTCATCGCATCGCGGTCGAGCACGTTGGCCTCGTAGAAGGTGAGGTTCTTGGCGGCCTCGTCGCCCACGATGGTCTTGACGCGGTCGACGGCGACGGCGCTGGAGTTGGAGAGATCATCGACGATGACGACCTGATAGCCACCCTCGAGCAGCTGAACGACGGTGTGCGAGCCGATAAAGCCGGCGCCACCGGTAACGAGGACGCAGGTGTCTTTGGGGTCGAGTGCTTTGGACATGTAGTCTCCTATCGAATCAGGAACACTTCTTCAGGGGAGTATAGCGCAGGCAGGGACGCCCAAATCGTGCGCTGTAGGAAAAGCAGAGGACTATGTTAACGTTCTCATAGAAGAGCTTGCGTACGCATAACCTGATCTTTGGCATTTGCTTGCGAGCCGCTGACCTTGTAGTTTCCTGCCGTTCGTGGAAATCGTTGGGACGCGCCATATGTACGCTAATATGTATGAGTTGAGCGACATATAAATAAACATGTAACGGAGTACATATGTCACCAAACAGCGATTCCATCCTTTCCCGGGAGCTCTCGCGCCGCACTGCCCTCAAGGCCCTGTTCGGCGCCGCTTCTGCGGCAGTTCTTTTTGGCCTGCCCGCTCGCGCCCATGCGGCGGAGGCTTCCAGAGAAACCACCGAGAAACTGAATGCCGCCCATGCCCAGCTCGACGAGGTCCAGGCCCAGCTCGACAGCATCGCAAATGAGTATGCGGCGCTGGCCAACAAGAATGCCCAGACCCTCAACGACATCGAGAATGTCCAGGGCAAGATTGACGACACGCAGGCCCAGATCGATGAAAAGAAGGCCGAGCTCAAGAAGAAGCGCAACGACCTTTCCGATCGCGTGGCGGCAAGCTACAAGTCGGGTGGCACCAACATCTTGTCGTTGCTGCTCGCTTCTGGCTCGTTTGAGGAGCTCGTCGCCAACGCGCATTACGTCGAGAAGATCAACAAGAGCGACCGCGACGCTATCGAGGACATCCAGACCATCCAGAAAGAGCTCGATACGCAGAAGTCCGAGCTCGAGTCGCAAAAAGCCGACTTGGAGAAGCTCAAGGACCAGCAGACTGCTCAGATGCAGGACATGCAGGCCAAGCAGCAGGAGGTCCAGACGGTTCTGAACGGTCTTTCCGACGACGTCAAGGAGCTCATGGCTCAGCGCGATTCCGAGATCCTCGCTGCCGCCCAGGCCGAGGAGGCCGCTAGGAAGGCTGCCGCTGCCGCGGCTGCCGCGAACAAGAACAATTCCTACTCGGGTGGTTCAAGCTCGGGTGGCGGATCGTATGCGCCCGGAACCCCGCAACAGAATGCCGGCTCGGGCAAACAGCAGGCCGTCGTCAACGCGTGCTACTCCACGCCTTCGCCGGGTCAGAACTGGTGCGCGGCGTGGGTTACCAATGTCTTCCGTAACGCCGGTGTTGGCTACTTTGGCGGTAACGCGTGCGACATGTTTAACGCCTGGTGCTATAGCTCCGACCGCTCGGCGCTGCAGGTGGGCATGATCGTGGCCGACTCATCGCATAGCGGCACCGGCATGCCGGGTCTGATCTATGGCCACGTGGGCATCTATGTTGGCGGCGGCATCGTTATGAGTAACGAGGGCGCCATCACGTCGAGGTCGCTTGACTCGTTCATTGGGTTTTACGGCACTGGTTCTGGCGTGCGTTGGGGCTGGCTTGGCGGTATTGCGCTGTCGTAACGATAAGTTGGGCCGGGACAGTCCGAGAGGCATAAGGTTGCCTGCTCGGACAGTCCTGCTCGCGCGGAGAGCACATTTAGTGCTCTCCGGCTCGTGCGGAACTCGCGATCAACCTTATGCCTCTCGGACTGTCCCGGCCCTCTCGGGTTCGGGGCGCGACACACCCGACTGGTTTATCTGAATTAAAGAAAGTGAAGGCCCCTTTCGGGGCCTTCTTTTTTATAAGAATTCGCCTGCTCGGTGGACTTCGGGTTCTAGGTCTACGTTGAATTGGTCTTTGACGGTTGCCTGGATGTGGCGGATGAGTTCGTCGACGTCGGCGGCGGTGGCGTGATCGGCGTTGACGATAAAGCCGCAGTGCTTTTCGCTTACCTGCGCGCCGCCGACAGCATGGCCGCGCAGTCCGGCATCCATGATGAGCTTGCCGGCAAAGTAACCCTCGGGGCGCTTGAAAGTGGAGCCGGCACTCGGCATGTCGAGCGGCTGCTTGTCCTCGCGGCGCTGGCGGTAGTCGTTCATGTCGGCCTTGATCATCGCGGCGTTGCCCGGTGCGAGGTTGAAGGTGGCAGAAAGAACGATAAAGCCGTCGTCGGCGATGCGGCTCTTGCGATAGCCCAGGTTGAGCTCGTCGACATCGAACTCGATGATGTTGCCGCTGCCGCGGGTGCCGTCGTCGAGCTGGCGAGCGGGTTTGTAGACGCGCACGGACTCCAGCACATCGGCCATGCAGACGCCGTAGGCACCGGCGTTCATGTAGCAGGCGCCGCCGACCGATCCGGGGATGCCCGAGATGGGCTCCATGCCGGTAAGGCCGGCCTCGGCTGCCGCCGCGGCGACATCGGAAAGCAAGGCGCCGGCCGCCGCCGTGACGTGCGTACCGTCGACCGTAATGTCGGAGAGGCCTTCGCCCAACGCCACGACGACGCCGCGGATACCCTTGTCGCCGACGAGCAGGTCGGATCCGTTGCCCACGATGGTGAGCGGCAGGTCGCAGCGATAACAGGTGTCGAGCGTGGCGACGAGGCCCTGCTCGGTATCGGGCGTGACAAAGACGTCGGCCGGGCCGCCGATCTTAAACGTGGTGTGCTCGCGCATGGGCTCGCTCATCAGCACGTTGTCCTCGCCGGCAACGCCAGCAAGCGCGCACAGCAGGTCCTCGTTAAAAAAGTCGTTCTCGTGCATACGAATATCCGCCTTTTGGTGGTCGTTGTCATCAATCGATTGCAATATACCCCACCCGGACGGATTTGGT
>DBFAHJ010000198.1:0-3714 GCA_048227095.1 Collinsella aerofaciens
ACCATATTCGTTGCGTTCATCATGTTCTCCTCTCGCGTGTTTTGCTGAGAACAGTTTTATCAAGCCGCGCGGACAAAAATGTCTAGCGCGAGAACGAATGTTCGGTTATTATTATCTTCGAACAGTTGTTCCTGTCAAGCATAATTCGAACATTTGTTTGACATGGGTAGAGAGGATGCCCTGATGGCTCGCAAAATTACCAAGCGTCAGCAGCAAATTTACGACTTCATCAAGGAATATCAGCAGGAGAAGGGTTATCCGCCCAGCGTGCGCGAGATGGCTTCTGCCGTGGGCCTTTCCTCCCCCAGCACCGTACACGCACACCTCTCTGCCCTGGAGGCGCGCGGGCTACTCAAGCGCGATGCTACCAAACCGCGCGCCCTGGAACTCTTTAACGAGGACGGCTCCTCTGTCTCAATTTCTAAATCTGACGAGCCCACCGCACCTCGCGGAACGGTCTCGCTACCGCTCGTTGGTCGCGTCGCGGCTGGGATTCCCATTCTGGCCGAGCAGAATATCGAAGACATTTTTACTATCCCGACCGAAATCGCCACTGATCAGGGTTCCTTTATCCTTGAGGTACATGGGAGCTCAATGATCAATGTCGGCATCTTCAATGGCGATTACATCATCGTCCGTGAGCAAAAGAGTGCCATGAACGGCGAAATTGTCGTGGCCATGATTGATGGTTCAGCGACCGTCAAGACGTTCTACAAGGAGCAGGGACGCGTACGTCTGCAGCCTGAAAATGACACCATGGAGCCTATCTATGCAACGAATCCCGTTATTTTGGGCAAAGTCGTCGGCTTGATGCGCCGGTTCTCGTAATGCAAAAACGCATCACCATCTTTGATACCGTCCGCGGGTTTACGATGATTTCAATGGCAGGTTTTCACGCTTGCTACGATCTCGCCTACCTGTACGGCTGGGATATGCCCTGGTTTACCCAGACCGTCTTTCAAGACATCTGGCGCGCCAGCATCAGCTGGGTATTTTTGTTTATCGCGGGTTGGATGTGCACCCTTTCGCGCAACAATATCAAACGTGCCGCCAAATACGCCTTAGCAGCACTCGTCGTCTGGCTGGCAACAACACTTGTCTCAGTCGACGATTCGGTTAATTTTGGCATCATCTACTGCATGGCCGCATGTACCGGCATCGTGGCGTTGACCGATCCCGTCCTTAAGAAGATATCGGCGAGATGGGGCATGTCCCTATGCCTTGTGTTGTTCGCCCTCACCTGGAGCATCCCCAAAACGATCTACCCTGTCCCCTACCTGGCGTGGCTGGGATTTCCAAGCCCTGGGTTTGTCTCAGGTGATTACTACCCCATCATCCCGTTTATCTTTATGTATCTTGCAGGATACTTCGCCGCACACATAGCGCAGGGAATCGATAAGACCATCCCAAGCTGGGCCTACGCCAATCCCATCCCGGCGCTCGCCAGCCTTGGACGTCACGCACTCCCCTTTTATCTGCTGCATCAGCCCATCATACTGGGCATTTTGGAGCTCGTCTACTCGGTGCGATAACGCTTGAGCCGCGGCGCGATACGAGCCGGCAGCTTCGCAACAATACGAACGCCGCCCTCAAGATACTCCTCGTGCAAAAGGGTTCCCTGTTCATGCACCAGCGTGATGAGGGCGCCCTCGCGATACGGGATATCAGCGGAGAGCAACACATCGGTGGCAGCCGCCTCACGAGCAATACGGTCGACGAGATCGTCGAGCCCCTCGCCCGTCTGGGCCGAGAACAGCACGGCCTCGGGATAGCGACGACGGAAACTCAATCGATCAACGCTATCGAGAAGATCGATTTTATTGAACACCGTAAGCGTCAAACGCTCGCCGGCACCGATCTCGTCAAGAACGCGATCGACTGCCTCGAGCTGGCGCTCGTAGTCCTCGTCAGAGGCATCCACAACTTTAAGGATCAGATCGGCACCAAGAACCTCAGACAGCGTGGACTTAAAGGCATCAACGAGACCATGCGGTAGCTTTTGAATAAAGCCAACGGTATCGGTAATCGTCATGCCGCGACCGCCGGGCAGGCGATACGAACGCGTCGTCGGGTCGAGCGTAGCAAACAGCTTGTCCTGCGAAAGTACCGTAGAGCCGGTCAGGCGATTGAGCAACGTCGATTTACCGGCATTGGTATAACCGGCTAACGCGACGCGAAACGCCGGTGACTCAATGCGGCTCTTGGACTGGACATCGCGACGCTGCTCAACCTGCTTGAGCTCACGACGAAGCGCGGCAATCTTATTGCGAATCAAGCGACGGTCAACCTCGAGCTGGCTTTCACCCTGGCCAAAGCGCGAACCGATGCCGCCGCGCGTCTGCTCCTTGGCAAGATGGCTCCACATGCCACGCAGACGAGGCAAAAGATATTGAAGCTGCGCCAGCTGTACCTGTAGGCGTCCCTCACGCGTCTGAGCATGCAGGCCAAAGATATCCAAGATCAGTGCTGTACGATCGATAATCTTTACCGGCTCGCCCACGGCTTTCTCCAAATAGGATTGCTGCGAGGGCGTCAGGTCGTCGTCAAAGATAACGACATCGGCATCCATGCGATGCACCAGGCCGCACAGCTCTTCAACCTTACCGGAACCGATAAACGATTTTGGATACGGCTTAACCAGACGCTGTGACAAACGCGCCACGCACTGGGCGCCAGCCGTATGGGCCAGGCGCTCAAGCTCGTCAAGCGAACGATCGAGCGGCCATGCATTGTCGCGCCACTCAACACCAACTAATATGGCACACTCGGGCTCGGGTGCCGTGGGAACAAGGGGGAAACGGGCCATTAGGCAGCCTCAATACGATGCAGGATGTCCTCAATGACCTCATCGATCGTAAACTCGTCCATATCAAACCACAAGATACGGTCATCGCGCTTAAACCACGAAAGCTGACGTTTGGCATAGCGACGCGAACGCATCTTGATGAGTTCGCGAGCCTCATCCATAGAAATCACGCCATTGAAAGCATCAATGATCTCTTTATAGCCAATTGCCTGCATCGACGTCAGGGCATCTCCCAGCCCCTGGTCCATAAGACCGCGAACCTCATCAACAAGACCCTGTTCAAACATCAGATCGACGCGCAGGTTAATGCGCTCGTAGAGCACCTCGCGATTACGCGTCAGACCAAACCATAGAGCATGATAATGCTCGCGCGGAACACTAAACTGACTTTTTTGCTGTGCATAGGAGATACCATCATCATGCATCTCGAGCGCGCGAATCACACGGCGCACGTTATGGGGATGAATAACAGCAGCCGATTCTGGGTCGCGCTCGGCAAGCAGGGCATGCAGTTCTTCCTCGCCAATACGCTCGGCAAGCTCCTGATAGCCCGCACGGCGATCGTCCTCAAGTTCACCCGAGGGAAAGTCCATCTCATCGAGAGCAGCCTTGAGATACAGCCCCGTACCTCCGCAAAAAACCGGCAGGCGACCCGAACCAAGGAGACGTTCAACATGCGCGCGAGCGTCAGCCTGATAAAGCGCAGCAGAATATGGCACACCCGGCTCTACAATGTCGACGAGACGCAGCGGCGCCGTACACTCATTGGGCGCCATCTTTGCGGTACCGATGTCCATGCCGCGATAGATTTGCATCGCATCGCACGACAGCACTTCGGACGAAAGACGAGCGGCCAAACGGTCGGCAACATCACTCTTACCAACCGCCGTCGGACCGACGATCGCAAC
>DBFAHJ010000199.1:0-2825 GCA_048227095.1 Collinsella aerofaciens
CCTGGCATCGCTGTTCTTGACGCGGTGTATGGCATCTTCGGGACGAGAGCTGTCAGTGAACAAAGTGTACAACGAGTTCAAGAGCAGACAGATACCCGTCAGTCGTAATTCGCTCAGCGATTTACTTGAGTATTATGAGGACGCCTACCTGTTATTTTCTGTGCCGGAGTTCACGCGTTCACTGGCAAATAACATGCGGTCTGCGTCTAAGGTCTACGCTGTCGACCCTGCGATGTTTGGAGCATTCTCTCCTGCATCGGCATTGGACCAGGGCCAGAGGCTCGAGACCGCAGTGTTCAATGCGCTAAGAAGAAGGACTCCCGCGGTGAGGACCGGCTCGGTCTGCCGCCTGCTAATCAAAGAGAAGAGCAAAAGCCATGAGGTAGACTTTGTGGCTGGGGACGCGCTTCTCATGCGGGCTTATAGCCTGATTCAGGTGAGTGCGGATATGGCAAGTGAGAAAACGCGCGAGCGCGAAATTGCCGCGCTTGATGCCTCGATGGCCCAGTTTGATCTTGGCGAGTCGGCAATCGTTACCATGGATGAACAGACCGATATTCCATGCGAGCACGGTGTGGTACACGTTATGCCCGCATGGAAGTGGCTCCTTGCCTAATCATCTATGGGCCTGTGGGGTCAGGACCTCCTGGCTCCTTCATCACGGTTGGGGAGCACGTTGCTGCGCCAGGCTAGTCCTGGGCTTTGATACTCGGCAGGAGAATCTGGGCGAGGTAGTCGGTCTCGAGTTTGGTCGCGGCGTCGGCTTTGCCGTCTTTGCCGACCAGTACGTTCTTGATCTGGCTATAGGTGTAGCGGTTGCCGGTCGTAAGCTCGACAAGCTCAATGGCCGTGTCCATGGGGTAGGTTGACACGGGGTTCTGCGTCCGTCCGTTGATGGTCTGGGGCACCACGTACGGATAGACGGGGCCGCTGGCGTAGACGGTATAACCGTTGCCTAGATTGGCCGCGCCCAAAACCGTATCGCCTTCATCGGGCGTAAAGCTCTCGCCCTCGCGCACCGCGACGAGCGTCACGAGCGGCGTATTGGCGTCGTCGCCCAGATAGATGCATAGCGTGCTTCCGTTTTGCCAAGTTGCGACCTTGCCGTACCACTCGACGGGAATATCGAGCTGGTAGAGGTCGGTTGCCTTGTGGCGAGCGTCAGCATCACGGGACGCCTGTGCCTTTTGCGCGCTCACGGCATTGACGGCGGCGTCGCGCCGCGCGGTTGCTGCCTGCTGGAGCACTTTGGCAGCCGCGGCGGAGCTCGCACCGCCCTCCTCGGCATACTTGGCGGCGGCATCGATCTGGTCGTCAGTCACCGTGTCGGCCGAAGGCACTTTGAGCTTAAAGGTGGCCTGGGCACTTAAATCCTGTCCATCGCTCTTAACGGTGACCTGCGTCTTGGTGGTCGGGACGGTATAGATGGTGCCGTCGGCCGCGATGGGGGAGGCAGCGATGGAGAGCGTGTAATCGCCGGGCAGCAGTTTGATGCCGCGGCCGTGCTCGTCAACATAGAGCGTTTCGCTCACGGAGGAGCCATCAGCGTCCTGACCGCTCACCTGTACGGGAATCTTGGAGCCGGTGGAACAGTCGAGGCCCGCGGCATGCACGCCAATCTGCACTGACATCATCGTGTGGGCATTGGCGGCGACAGCGGCAGCCTGCTCTTGCTGATATCCGTTCCAGGCAGCATAGCCTGCACCGCCGGCGACGAGCGCGACGGCCACGATGCCGGCGACCATCAGATTGCGGCGCTTGGGAGACATCTTGCGATGGCGGACCTCGGCTTCGTGTGCCGAGGGAACGGACGGCAGGGGAATATCGCCCATGGCGATGGTCTCATCCACGGCTGGTGCGGAACCCAGGCCAGGAAGCTCGCGAGTCAGCGAATCCTCGGCCGGTAAGCTGTCGAGCAAGACGGTTTCCTCGCCCATGTCGGATTCGGGTTGGTTGCCGGTCTCGCTTTCGGTGTCTTCGTGATTTGCCTCATCCTCGGCAGGCTCAACGTCGCCTGCATCCTGATCATCGGATTGCGCCTCGGTTTCCGGCTCATCCTGCACATCAACGCCCGAGTCGTCAAACGCAATCTCATCGAGTGAAATCCGGTCTAAGCTCTCCAAGGCCTCAGCGCAAGCTTCTGCATCTTGGGCCGCATCCTCTTGGCCCGTCGTCTCATCTTTCATATATCCCCCAAGCTCAATATCGGGACAACACTGTACCCAAAAACGGGACTCCATAGAGCCGCCGCATGATTTGAAATCCGATTTTATATATGCGTATGTTTTTGAACAGATGAATAGAGACGTAACGACAAAAGCCCCCGAAAAGCGAGCGAAACGCTTTCCGGGGGCTCTGCGAGGCATTGGATGAAAAACCTGGCGGGCGGGCCTATGCCCAGGCGCCAACAGCGACCAACATGTTACTCGGCGTGAGCGTAATCGACCTTGGCGCGACGAGCGGTGGCCTTCTCCCAATCGCTGGTGCCCTCAAAGACATCCTGCTTGTAGGGATTGCGGCCGAGCTTCTTGGCGCGGTAGGCGACGTAGATGATCGCGGCGACGTTGGCGACCAGTGCGGCGACCGAGACCGCGGTGGCGGCGCCGGGGTCGAGCGTGGAGTGGGTCACAAAGACGGACTCCTCCTGGAAGTACGGGAACACCTGGGCAAACATGCACCAAATGGCCAGCGTAAAGGCGCGGTTCTGGATCCAGCCGCCCTTGTTCCAGATAAAGGCGGCGACGGTGGGTGCCAGCAGCAGCGCAAAGCCGCAGAACCAGGAGTGGGTGGGCAGGCAGTTGTAGGTGTAGCAGAAGTTCCAGATA
>DBFAHJ010000200.1:0-4726 GCA_048227095.1 Collinsella aerofaciens
GAATCCATTGTTTAAACGTTTCCCCACGCGCAACGCGCCTCGATATTCGGAAGGCAGAACATGCTGCAAAAAATCCAACGCTTTGGCGGGGCAATGTTCGCGCCCGCCATGCTGTTTTCTATATCAGGCCTCATGGTCGGCGTCTCCGCTCTCGCAACGACTGCGGACATCGTCGGCGATCTCGCCGTATACGGAACCCCTTGGTACGTTTTCTGGGCTATCATCCAGCGCGGCTCGTGGACGGTCTTTAAACGCCTCCCGCTCCTTTTTGCCGTAGCGCTGCCCATCGGTCTTGCCCAAAAACAACCGGCTCGTTGCTGCCTCGAGGCTCTCGTCGCCTATTTTGCCTACTGCTTCTTTTTGAGCGAGATCATTAAGCTGAGCGGAGACAACCTTGGACTTGAGTACCCGTCATCTTTGACCTCCGCCAGCGGTATCACCGTCATCGACGGCATCAAGACGCTCGACACCGGCATTATCGGCCCGCTGGCGGTATCGGCAACCGTCGTTGCCATCCATGACCGCTTCTACGATGCCAAGGTTCCCGATTGGCTCGGCACCTTCTCGGGCTCCTCGCTGGTCTACCTCATCAGCTTTTTTGCCGTGTTTGCCCTTGCTGCTATCTCGGCCGCCATCGTGCCCTACGTATACGATGTAACCGATACGCTGCGTCACGCGCTTGCAGGCGTCGGTCCCTTTGGCGTGGGCATCTTTGTCTTTTTAGAACGAGCACTCGAGCCCTTTGGCCTGCACCACCTGCTCTACATGCCGATCTACTACGACAACCTGGTCATTAACGACGGCATCTACGCCACGTGGAGCAGTTTGCTCCCCATCCTCTCCCATAGCACGCGCCCCCTTAATGAGCTTGCGCCGTGGGCCGGTTTTACCGCCACCGGCTGGGTCAAGCTCTTTGGCCTTCCTGCCATCGCAGCTGCGTTCTACTCCACCGCAAAACCCGAGCGCCGCGCCGGCCTCAGGGTCATCCTTGTTCCCGCCATCATCGCCTCGGTGGTTTGCGGCGTTACCGAGCCACTCGAGTTTCTCTTTATGTTCACCCACCCCGGGCTCTTTTTGCTCTACGCCGTCTTATCGTCTTGCCTTGCCACAGCCATGAATCTCTTTGGCATCGTCGGCATCTTCTCGGGCGGCCTCATGGAGATGGCAGCCTTCAACTTTATTCCGCTCATGCGCACGCATGCCGGTGCCTATCTTTTGGCGCTCGGTATCGGCCTTGCCTTTAGCCTCATCTTTTTTGTTAGTTTTCGAGCACTCATCTTGGTCTATGACCTTAAGACTCCGGGCCGCGAGGATCATGTCGTCAATCGCGCGGCAATCGATTGTTTAACGGGAAGCGACTTTGCCAAAGAGCAATCTCCCAATGACGAGGTCAATAGTCGATCCGATCAAGATCACGTCCTCGCTGAGCGGGTAATTCAGCTTTTAGGTGGCGTTGGCAATATCGTGGGCGCAACCAACTGCGCCACGCGCCTGCGCGTCGAGGTCGCAGACCCTTCCATCGTTGCAGATAACGCGTCGTTTGTCGCAGTGGGCGCCAAGGGCCTCATCATTACGGGCAAGACCGCCCAGGTGATTATCGGCATCTCCGTTCCCCGCGTTAAAGAGCATTTTGACCAGATCATGGGCCTCGAGCCGGAATTTGTGCCCACCACCTCGGCCTCCCCTGCCGCCAGCGCGGCCCATAAGCGCGGCAATATTTGCTTCTTCGATATCGACGGAACGCTCGCCTGGCAAGACCCCAGGCTCGCCCAAGACCTTCCCGAAGACGAGCGGGACCTCTCCCCCTATCCCAACGAGGCGGTTTCGCAGGCAATCCGCGAGTTTGTCGCCAACGGCAACATGGCCTTTATCTGCACGGGACGTACCCTGAGCTGCATCCACCCCAAACTTCTTGAGCTGCCCTGGACCGGCATCGTCTGTCTTGCGGGCGGTTACGCCGAGATCAACGGACACACAATTCGCGATCTGTCGATGACGCCCAGTATGCTGCAGCGTCTTGCCCCCTACCTTGAGCAATCGGGCGAGGTCATCCGCTTTGAGGGCCTCAACGGCGTCGTGCGCATGAGTGCCGATGCGCCCGATGCTCCCGGATACGCGCGCACCCTGGGCGACGCAGTCACGCAGCTGCAACATTACAGTGTCTACAAGATCTTGATGTCTACATCGCTCGCCAACCACATCGCTCAAGATAAGGCACTTGAGCCGCTGCTGTGCTTTAACGAGCTCGAACTCGAGGTAACCGAAATCTCGCCCCGCGAATGCACGAAGCGCGGGGGCATCCAGTCTGTACTCGACGCCCTCGATCCCCACCACGGAACCGTATACGGCATCGGCGACGCCAGCAATGACGTCTCGCTGATGAACGCCGTCGATGTCGGTATCGCCATGGGCAATGCACCGGACTATCTCAAGGATAAGGCCGATTACGTGACCGACACCGTCGATCACGACGGTGTCGTTGCGGCGCTCGAGCATTTTAGGCTGATTTAGGCGCGCTCCATCAAACGCACGCCCGTTGTCCTAAATCGCCAAAACTGCCGCGCCAAACGCCCTAATGTGGCAATATGTTGTCTGCATATTGCATCAACGCAACCTCAGAAAGAATGCGAGAACCCGTGTCCAGTCCGTTTACCAGCTTTTTAGCCCAGCACTTTGACCAGATTAACGCCTATCTGGCCACGTTCTTTGACGGACAGGCGACCTCTGCCGATATCGAGCGCTACCTGTATGCGCCGCTCTCGGCTTTTACGGCCAACGCCGGCAAGCGCCACCGCCCGCTTATCTGCATGCTCGCCGCAACCGCAGTGGGCGGTAGCTTTGAGAGCGCCCGCAGCGCCGCGGCAGCCATCGAGCATTTCCAGTCGGGCGCGCTGATCCACGACGACATCGCCGACAACGGACAGCTTCGTCGAGGCAAGCCCTGCATGCACCTTACCGAGGGCACGGGCCTTGCCATCAATTGTGGCGACCTGGCGCTCACCATGGTCACCAAGACGGTTCTCGACGACCCCACGCTGGAGTCCGACGTGAAGCTGCGCGTGCTCCACGAGCTTACCGAGATGATCGTCCGCACCATTGAGGGTCAAGCACTCGACCTGGGTTGGGTCCGTGACGGGCGCTTTGATATCTCGGTTGATGACTACCTGGACATGGCGACGCACAAGACCGCGTTTTACAGCGGAGCCACGCCGCTTGCCGCCGGAGCCATTATCGGCGGCGGCAACGATGAGCAAATCGAAGCGCTGCGCGCCTTTGGCCTGCACACGGGCCTTGCCTTTCAGATTCAGGACGACCTGCTCAACCTTGTCGGCACTAAGGAAGCCGCCAACAAGGACTTCCGCACCGACATCACCGAGGGCAAGCGCACGCTTGTCGCCGTACACGCCCTCTCTGATGAGCGCCACCACGACGAGGTCGAGGCGATTCTTTCCTCGGGCACCGATGATCCCGCGCAGCTCGCACGCGCCGTGGAGATCTTCCAGGAGACCGGCTCCATCGATTACGCCCACACTTACGCGCTCGACCTGACCGCTAAGGCCAAAGCGGCCATCGAGAACGTTGAGCTTGATCCGCACGCACGCGAGCTGTTCCTCTCCATGGCAGATTTCTTTGTGGAGCGCCTTAACTAACGGGGGTTATAAAATCTGTCAGCAGCGTATTTAGGCACAACTTGCTACACTGTTGAGTGCATGTTTATGCATCCCTTTGCGTTGTCTATCCGACAGACGCTCAAATAGTACGAATGGTACGCCGAAAGGGGTTCGTTCATGGAACCTATTACAACGGGCATGCAAGGAGCAGCCGTCGAGGACGTGCAGTCTCGTCTCCTGCAGCTCGGCTACACGATTGATGCCGCCGAAGTCACCGACAAGTACTTTGGAACCACCACTGAGCAGGCCGTCAGCACCTTCAGGCTCGACAGCGGCCTTGCTGCCGGTCATGCCGTCGATATCCCCTGTTGGAGCGCCCTTGTAGACGCTTCGTATAAGCTGGGCGACCGCACCCTCTATCTGCGCATGCCCAATTTCCATGGCGCCGATGTGCAGGCCCTGCAGCGCGCTCTCAACGTTTTGGGCTTTGCCTGTGGCGAAGACGACGGCTACTTTGGTCCGCATACCGAGGCCGCCCTGCAGCAGTTCCAGGAAAATGTCGGCCTGTTTGCCGACGGCATGGCCTTCCAGGACACCTACGCCTACATCAACCGCCTGCACCATGTGTGGGAGGGCAAGCCCTCGGTCACCGAAGCCGAGTCCCGCATCGGTTTTGCTCGCGCCGCCAACGTGCTCGAGCGCTTCCAGATTGCCGTTATCGGCGAGGACCCCATCGCACGCAGCGTTGCGTCGCGCATGTGGAATATCGCCACGGCAACGACCGACAACAGCGGCATGATGCTCTGTGACTCCGAGGTCCCAACCGACGTTGACCTGGTGCTCGAAATCGCAAGCGATGAGCTGCCCGCAGATGCAGCGCCGCGCGCCACGATCGCCCTCGCCGAGTGCCACAACCTGGCCCAGCGCATCCGCACCGCCAATGTCGCCGCGCAGCAGAAGCCAGCTCGCATTCGCATTGAGCTCACGGGCATGACGCGCTACAACGGCACTTTCACGGCCAGCGACGCGCAGACACTCGCCGTACGCCTGCTCGATGGTGTTTGCGATGCCCTCGCAGATTAGGTAAACTAAACGAGTTGCTTTTGGGCAACACC
>DBFAHJ010000201.1:0-2901 GCA_048227095.1 Collinsella aerofaciens
CGTCTTTGTCTACGAGGACGAGCTCAAGGAAATGATGGAGCGCGTCGATGCCGGCAAGGATCCCAAGGGTCCCAACACCATGGGTCTTTCCGACGGTTCCAGCTCTACGATCGGCGACCTGAACAACAACACGTCTGACGACTACGCAAACGGTACCGCAACCTCATCGGTCAGCTCTGACGATTCCGATGACTCAAGCGATTCGAGCGATTCGGACTACTACGAAGAGCCCACCGGCGACGGCAACGGCTACGAAGCCAACTACTAGAGTTACGCGGTTTTACCAAACCGCGTAACCAGTTGACGCTGCAAACCCGCCAGAGCGGCAATCTGCCTTTCAACTTCGGCGGCATGATCAAAAGATCAATGCCACCTCGTTTCAAGGCACCTTGCTCGCTCTGGCGGGTTTTCGCTGTCGGTGCCAAAACATCGGCGTAACACTTGGCACATGGGTAGTCATTGGGGACGTTCTTAAACGACTGGTCAAAGGGGGCACTCTTGATGCACTTGGCACTTGGGGACGTTCCTTTTGTACCGGCAGTTTGGGACACTCCTTGCTTCAAGAGGCTGGCGTGCGTCAACCTATTCTCGTTGCAGTAAAAAAACCGCCCCGTTCTTGGTTGAGGACGGGGCGATTCGTCTTTTGGACTTGTGCAGCCAGGCTTATGCAAAGCGGGCGACGAGCTCCTGGAGCACGTCGGTCATCTTGACGAGCGAACTGACCGGGACGAACTCGTTGACGCCGTGGTAGCAATAGCCGCCGGTGGAAAGGTTGGGGCAGGGCAGACCGCGGAACGACAGCTGAGCGCCGTCGGTGCCGCCACGAATCGGCAGCACTTGGGGCTCAACGCCGCAGGCAAGATAGGCTTCCTTGGCAACATCAATAAGCTCGGGATAGCCACGAACGATCTCGGCCATATTTCGATACTGCTGCTTAATCTCGACCGTCACGCGCTCCTCACCTAGACGCTGGTTGAGCATCGAGGCGGCGGCATCAATAAGGTCGAGTTTCTGCTGGAACTTGGCGGCGTCATGGTCGCGGACGATATAGCGCGCTGTGGCGTGATCGACGGTCGCAGATACACCCTCAAGGTGATAAAAGCCCTCGTAGCCTTCCGTATACTCCGGTCGCTGCACGTAGGGGAGCAACGCGTTGAAGTCGCAGAACAGATTGCCTGCGTTGACCATACGGCCCTTAGCGTCGCCCGGGTGGATGGACTGGCCCTCAAAGCGGACGGTCGCCTCGGCGGCGTTAAAGCACTCCCACTCCAGTTCGCCGATGGGGCCGCCGTCGACCGTGTAGGCGTACTTGCAGCCAAAGGTATCGATATCCAACAGCTCGGCTCCGTGGCCGATCTCCTCGTCAGGGCAGAAGCAAATGCCGAGTGCGGGATGGGGCAGAGAAGGGCCCTGAGCGATACGCGCGACAAGCGACATGATCTCGGCGACGCCTGCCTTGTCGTCTGCGCCCAGCAGCGTGGTGCCGTCGCTGCAGACCAGGTCCTCACCCGCGAGGTCATTCAGGGCGGGAAGCTTGGCGGTACTCATGGCAACGGGTTTACCGTCAACCGTGCCGCAGACCAGGTCGCCGCCTTCGTAGTGCACGATGTGCGGCTTCACGCCGGCGCCCGGTGCAACTTCGGTGGTGTCGAGATGGGCGATCAGGCCCAGGGCGGGCTTGTCCTCAGCGCCCGCACTTGCGGGGATATGCGCGCAGACATAGGCGTGCTCGGTCACGTGGGCATCTTCCGCACCAAGCTCGCGCAGCTCTTCAGCCAGCACGTTGGCAAGGTCAAACTGAACGGCGCTCGAGGGTACCTGGTCGCAGTTTGCATCCTCGGACTGCGTGTTGATCTGGACGTAGCGCAAAAAGCGCTCGAGGACATCGGGGTTCGTGGTGGTGTTTTCCATAAAGACCGCTCCAATCTTGGTCGTCGTGTGCAACAAGAACTCTAGCACGGTATGCCACGGCATACCACGACGCTTGGATGGGGTAGAATCAGCCATTGAATGCAGAAGGGACGGAAGATCATGGATACGACAAATAGCTCGCGCGAACTACATCTGACGGTGGCGAACGAAGACTACTTGGAGTGCATGGTTCGCATTGAAAGCGAAGAGGGGGAAACCAACGGCGTGCGATCGGTCGACATCGCGCAGCGTCTTGGCGTCTCCAAGGCATCGGTCAATAAAGCGGTTTCGGCGCTCAAGGCATCCGAACTTGTCGAGCAATCGCACTACGGCAAGGTAGTCCTGACCGATCGCGGCCGCGAGGTTGGTACGGCTATCTGGTACCGTCATCGCCTCATCCGCACGTTTTTGGTTCAGGAGCTCGGTGTCGAATTTGAGCGAGCCGATTCCGAGGCCTGCATGATGGAGCATGCGCTATCCGAGGACACGATGAGCCGCTGGCTCGCCTATCTCGAAAAGCAGGGAATCAGCGTCGAGGAATAGCGGGATATATATGGATACGAGTTATTACAACCGCTTTGGTGCCGAGGAACTTACGCGCCGCTTGTCGAGCGAGACCTTGTTGGCGCAGGGTCCCATGGGCAGTGTTCTGTTGAGTGAGTACGATGCCGCCGACATTCCACCGGCGTTTTGGAATCTGGCAGAGCCGCAGACCGTTTCTCGTATCCATCGCTTGTATGTCGCCGCCGGCGCGCAGGTGCTCATTACCAACACCTTTCAGGCATCGAGCTATGCCCTCAAGCACGACCAGATTGCGCCGTCCGTGGCGGAGGTCAATCGCGGGGCTGTCGACGATGCCCGCCAGGCGCACCCTCAGCTGCTGCTGGGCTCGATGGGCCCGATCGGTATTGAGTGGTTTGCCGAGGACTCTGCCGAGTATCGTGAAATCCGAGGCATTGCGCGCGAACAGGCGCACGCCTTGCTCAATGC
>DBFAHJ010000202.1:0-4962 GCA_048227095.1 Collinsella aerofaciens
GAACACGGCGTCGTAGCCCTCGTCGGCGACCTTGTCGGCGAGCGCGGTCATCTTCTTGCCGGTCTCGTAGAGCGCCTTGCCGTCCTCGAGGTAGCCCTCCTGGTCGAAATGCATAATCTCGATCTTCTCGGTTTCCTTCATTTTTCTCTCCTTTCTGGGGTTGTTTCCACATCCCCCATGCCAACGGGCATCAAAACCCGCTTACATTCCGTAACACTCAGCCGCTTTGGCCTTAAGCGCATTGACTGACTCTTCGTAGCCCTCCGCCTTGACCTCCATTTGCTTGGAGACAGCATCGAGATACGGGTGAACGTCCCATGACTTCAGACGCTCGGCGATCATTGCCGCAACCGTCTGGAAGAACACAAGATTGGGAATTGCGCTGAGCAGCGGAGCCACCTGAGGCACCGCAATCTCGTGAGCCCTACCCCTGGGATGGGCTGTAAGCAGCACCGTTTTTGCCGTAACGTTCGATAGCGCATCGGCGATATTCGCAAGACGCTCCGACCCCTGCGGATCGTCGACAATAAACACCAGATAGCCCGGAACAATCTGCATCTCGGGACCGTGGACGAACTCCTCGCCCTCGTGATGCATGGCAGGAATCTTGATGGTCTCGCTCAGCTTGAGGGCCGCCTCTTCGGCAACGCCATAGTTGGGGCCGTTGCCGATGACCATGGCGGGCGTGTGCTCAGAAAGCTCGAGCATGTGGTCTTGGACATATGCCTCGGCGGTCTTGCACATCACGGCATTGGCCTGGATAGCCTCGCGCAGGTCGTCAAGACGCTGGGCAACGCCCTTGGCGTCAATCGTTCCGCGCGCCTGACCGCCGTAAATACCAAAGAGCACCAGGTACTCAACGAGAACCTCGACGCCCAGAGTCACAAAGTCCACCGACTCGACGCCCACACCGTAGTCAAGAACGATGTCAGCGTGTTCCTTGATGGGTGCCTCGACGTTTGCCGTGAGCGCAACTGCAGCCATATCGTGTGCGTGCATGTAATCGAGCGCCGCAATCGTATTGGTCGAATAGCCACTCTGCGAGACGGCGATGTTAAGCGCATGCTGTGGATAGGTGTGTTCAAAATCGACGAAGGCCTCGGGCGTCACAACGGACACCTGCATTTGCAGGGCATCTTGCAGGTAATCGCGGGCGCAATCGGCGGCATGGCGCGACGAACCCGAAGCAACGATGCGCAGTGCGTCAAAAGAACCGGACTGGAAAATATCAACGAGCTGCACTACCAGCTTAGACGAACGCTCGAGGTTCTCTCCCATACGCACATGGGCAAGCTGAACGTAATCGAGCATCTTCATCGTCTCACCTCGTAACAAATCATTAGTATTTGATACCAATCACAGTTACAGGTTACGGCTTTTTGATACCTCTTTGTCGATTAATTTATCCCCTTCGGCGAACGGTCGATTTTGAGCCATGTAAGGTTGTATATACAGTCGGTCAAATTGCCCAAACAGACCGGCTGTTACCGCGCGTAATGCAAAGCACCAGCTAATACGTATAGGTGTAGCCGCCCGCATCGCCACGATTGAAGGACTTTACATACTCGATAGCCTGACCGCTCGCGTCATAGCTCACGCATTCCAAAAGCAAAACAAGATCCCCTTGTTCCAAGCCAAGCAAGCCCGCGTCGCGTGCACCCACCGCCTCGATATCGAGCTTCTCCTGCGCCATGACCGGCTTTCGGCCCAACATCTCATAGGTCTCGTACAAACTGAAGACCGACACGTCAATATTTTCGATTGTGGGAAACAGCAGGCACGGAATGAACGCCATCTCAATCGATACGGGATCGCCGTTGACGCAGTTCAAACGCCGAATCGAATGCAGCAAATCGTCCTCGGCAATGCCAAACAGGTTGGCATAATATGGGCCCGCATAACGCTTGGAACGCGCGAGGATGCGGACGGACGGCTCGCCGCCCGAAGCACGAACCGACTCGCGAAAGCCTCCTGTTCGCTCGTAGGCAACGGGCACTTTCTGCGCCACAAACGCGCCCTTTCCGCGGACGCGTCGAATCTGCCCGCGCCGAACCAGCTCATCGACAGCACTTCGGATGGTCAAGCGTGTCGTACCAAATTCCTCGGCGAGGTCTTTTTCGGACGGAATCATGGAACCCGTGGGATATATGCCACGCTCGATACGCTCCTCGACGCGGCGGCGAATGCGCATATAAACCGGGGTGGCATCTACTGTTTCAGCCATTGTTCACCTGCCACGCTCCTCATGCCGTTCTTTTCGCCGTTATCGGCAAAGCGGAACTTTGTGGGCAAAATCACCGATTTGCAATGCTCCACAAAACGCATGTCCTTATCAAATTCGATCGTGCTCTCATAGTACACCGGCGTTCCCTCTTCTTGCTGGAGCAGCTCGGCCTCTTCGACGTTCAAACGCGAGATGGAGATATGCTCACGTCCATGTTCAACACGCACGCCGCCTTCTTTGAGCAAGACATCGTAAAGGCTCTCACACTCAAAATCGTGCTCGGGAAGCGATGGGCACAGGGACAGGTTAACGTGAGCCGTCTCGATTGACGCCGGCTCGCCCTCAATAAGTCGAACGCGCTGCATGCGGAGCAAAGGAGCGCCTACAGCCACCCCAAGCTTGTCGGCAAGCGCCTCATCCGCCTCGATGGTCCCGGTGGAAACCAGACGAGAAGAGGGGTGCAGGCCGGCAGTCCGCACAGCATCGGAAAAGTTATACGTTTCCTGGAAGATATTCAGCGGCTTGGGAGGACACACATACGTACCCGATCCGCGACGGCTCTCGAGCGTTCCACACGAGATGAGCCGCGTGATACCGGCACGCAACGCCGTACGCGAAACGCCAATCTCTTCGCACAGCACGCGCTCGGCCGGCAGGAGATCGCCGCCGGCAAGCTGATGGTGCTGGATATACCAAAGAATTCCCTCAACAGCACGATCATTGGGGGGAATTGCATAAGATTCGCCTGCCATTGCACAGACTCCTCATTCAGAAACGTATGCCGCCAAAATTAGGCCAGCCCTCCCATGGCATCAAATTCGGCCTTGATCTTCTCGGCGACATTCCGATACGACTTATATAGGCTTGAATCGCGTTTGACTTCGTCGGTCATAACGGGAATCTCTAATTTGGAAACCTCGTCTTTTCCCGTCTGAACCGCCACAACAACGCCCATACCAAGACACATATTACGCTTGGCAGCGTTTATTTTCGCCGCCTTGGCAGGATTTGCCAGGATACGCTGGGCAAATTCCTGTTTTGAAGCCACTTCCTCGGCCTCCGGATCGCCCGCCTCGGCTACTTCGCACTGCAACACGTCCGCATAGTCAAAAATCTTCGGCTCGCCACCGCGTTGATGCACAGCCCACTTGCGGCGCGTGGCGTCCTGGTAGATAGCCGGCAAAAATGTAAACCGCGGCGGGTCCAAAATCGTATCCGTGATGGTAAACACATCGGGATCAAAGGCATCCTGCGGGTTTTTCTTCTTGAACAGCCCCATATCAGCCTCCCGTACTAGCATTAAACAACTCATGCTGAATATAGCACCAATTTCAAGCCGCTGCCTTACCCTATCGGTGCGCGGCGTCTATAGCTCGCCCAGCGGAAGAGCTCACGGACGAGGGCCGGTAAATAGCGGACACTCCGCATGCAATCTATGCAAACAAACAAGTACGCTTAGCTACATTCGGTAAGATCGAGCACGCTGCCCTTAATGATAAGCGCCGGCTCCAGAACGACTTCTTCGGCACGTCTACCGCCCCTACCGGCAAGACGCTTGGACATGCAGCCAAAAGCATGCTCCGCGAGGATACCTGGATCCTGCTCAATCGCGGTCAGCGCCGGCTCAAAGAGAACGTCGGCGGCCGAGTTGTCGTAACTCACCACCGAGATGTCGCCCGGGATGCTCTTCCCCATCTCGTGCAAGCGCTTGAGCAGACCGAGGGCGATGTTATCCGAGCTTGCGAACACAGCGGTAGCATCAGTTGCGAGCACCGCCTCCGAGGCCTCGTAGGCACTCGGGATGTAGTACTCGCTCTCAAACTCTAAACGCGCGTCGATAGGCAAGCCAACCTCGCGCAGTGCGCGCTCATAGCCGGCAAGTCGTTTGCGACCCGTATTGGAGCGGCGTGCGTTGACCAGACAGGCAATACGGCGGTGGCCTTGCTCGATCAGATAGCGGGTGGCCATGTAGCCGCCCATCTCGTGATCGAACATCACCTTGTCGCACTCGAGTCCCTCAATGGCACGGTCGACCATTACGGCCGGGATGGGCAGGTGGCTGACTTCTTCGCGCAGGGCGCGGTCGTCGGAGAACTCGTCGCCCACGACCAGGAAGACGCCATCGACGCCGCGCGTCACCAGCTGGCGCAGCAGCTCCAGATCGTCATCGGCGCTTCCGCCCGAGCTGGTAATGAAGAGCGCATAGCCGTCCTCGCGGCAGCGCTTTTCCAGGCTACCGGCGAGCGAGGCAAAAAAGCGGCTCTCGATGTTAGGGACGATAAGGCCCAGCGTGCGCGACTCGCGCATGACCAGACTACGCGCAATCTGGTTAGGAACATAGTGGTTGCGCGCCGCGACCTCCTTGATGAGTTTGCGGTTTTCTTCCGAGATGCGACAGGGCCGATTATTGAGCACAAGCGAGACCGACGAGGGGGAAAGCCCCACCTCCTGGGCAATCTGCTTGAGGGTGACTTTGTTGGCCATCTCGCTCCTTCCAGGTTTACGCGCAATCTCTTGAAAGTATAGCGACCGCCCCTCTACCTCGGTGATAAACACTTTACCAATCCGGTAGACGGCTGTTTTATCGCCGCCAGCGCACCAAATCCGTCCGGGTGGGGTATATTGCAATCGATTGATGACAACGACCACCAAAAGGCGGATATTCGTATGCACGAGAACGACTTTTTTAACGAGGACCTGCTGTGCGCGCTTGCTGGCGTTGCCGGCGAGGACAACGT
>DBFAHJ010000203.1:0-14616 GCA_048227095.1 Collinsella aerofaciens
GGGCGCGGGGCATGGGGCACGGGCGGGCGCTCAAGGCCGTCGCGAGGAAGCGGCTCAGGGCGATATACGCCGTGATGCGCGACCGGGTGCCCTACCGGGAGTAGCCCCGACGGTTGACAAAACTATAGGAACACCCAATGAGTGCAAAAAGGCGCCCTCCGTAGGGGAGGGCGCCTTTGGTAAGTTCTATATGAACGCGAGGTCTTTGACCCGGAGAGTCCGAGGTACTTGTTGGTAAGACCTTATTTAGGAGCGCGCAACCTTGCCAGACTTGAGGCAGGTGGAGCAAACGTTCATCTTGCGACGGTGACCATCGACGACGACGTAGACGCGCTGGATGTTGGGGCGGAACTTACGGTTGGTGACGCGGTGAGAGTGGCTGATGGAGCGACCGGCAACGGGGTGCTTACCGCAAACTTCGCAAACTTTGGACATAACTGACCCTCCTTGGGCGACAAACGAACATGTCGCGTTAACAAACAAGCCTGAACTATAGCACAGAAGCAGCTCCCTGTGCGTAATCTACACAGAGATATTCCTCTTTTGGCGATAGTGCTCACGCCACGGCCCTGGACGTAGATCCGATTTGCGTGCAGCAGAGGGGATTATGCCAGCTCGTGCGTGCGTTTTCAAGCTCGTCCCACAAATATATATAGGTTTATGGAGCATTGGGCTCCGTTTACGGATTGCTCTGTATTTATGCTCGCAATTAAGCTCGAGGTTGGCTACACTATCCCTTGACCATTAAAGGGGTACGAGATACCCACATGGAATTACATTGCTGCCAAAGAGCAGCCCTTCCTGTGGGTGTCTGGTCCGCTTTGAGCGGTCGGGCATCTATTTTTTTGACTGTGTCAGCAGTCAAGACATGTGAGGAAGGAGATCGATGGGCACGACTTCCCCCAAGGCGGTCATCATGGACGAGACCGCCGTCAACCGAGCGATGACCCGCATCGCGCACGAGATTCTCGAGCGCAACGAGGGCTGTGAAGACCTCGCTCTGGTCGGCATCGTCACGCGCGGCGACCTTCTGGCAAAGAAGCTCGTCGAGGAGATCAAGGAGATCGAGGGCGTCGACGTTCCGCTCGGCAGCCTGGACATCAGCTTCTACCGCGATGACTATGCGACCAATTTCGCTCCCGCGATCCACGCTACCAACATTCCCTTCAGCGTCGACGGCAAGCGCGTCGTGCTGGTGGACGACATCCTGTATACGGGTCGTACCATCCGCGCCGCTCTCGACGCCGTTATGGACCTGGGCCGTCCGAGCCGCATTGAGCTGGCAGTCCTCGTTGACCGCGGCCACCGCGAGCTCCCCATCTCGCCGGACTTTGTCGGCAAGAACGTTCCCTCGTCGCATGAGGAGAACGTGCACCTATATATGAAGGAAGTCGACGGCCACACCGCTGTCGAGATTAACGACGTCGCGCCGGGTTCCCACGTGGGCTCCGCGCCGCTGGGAGGTGAGTAGTACCGTGGCGTTCAACCATAAGCACCTGATCGACATTACCGAGTACTCCGAAGAGGATATCAAGCTCATCCTCGAGACCGCCAAGGCGTTCTCCGAGGTCAACGAGCGTGCGATCAAGAAGGTCCCCACGCTCAAGGGCAAGACCATCGTCAACATGTTCAACGAGCCCTCGACGCGCACCCGCAGCTCCTTCGAGCTCGCCGAGAAGCGTCTTTCGGCCGACAGCCTCAACTTTGGCGGCTCCTCGACCTCCACGGTCAAGGGCGAGAGCCTCGTCGATACCGTCGAGACCCTCAACGCCTACAAGATCGACTGCATCGTCGTGCGCGACAAGCACGCCGGCGCGCCCTACATCGTCACGCAGAACTCGCCCGCGAGCGTTATCTGCGCCGGCGATGGCAAGCATAACCACCCCACGCAGGCCCTGCTCGACCTGTACACCATCTGGGAGCACAAGGGTGACTTCCACGGTCTGAAGGTCGCCGTCGTCGGCGACATCTCCCACTCCCGTGTCTGCGGCTCGCTGATCCCCGCCCTTAAGATCATGGGCTGCGAGACCTACGCCGTCGCCCCCGGCACGCTGCTGCCGCCGGCACCCGAGGTCCTTGGCTGCGACCACGTGACGAGCGACCTCGATTCCGTCCTGCCCGAGCTGGACGTCGTCTACATGCTGCGCGTGCAGCAGGAGCGCCTCGAGGGTGCCCCGTTCCCGACCATTCGCGAGTACCACAGGCTCTTCGGCCTGACCAAGGACCGCGAGAAGCTCATGAAGCCCGATGCGATCATCTGCCACCCGGGCCCCATCAACCGCGGCGTCGAGTTCGACTCCTATATGGCCGACCACCCGCAACGCTCCGTCATCCTGGAGCAGGTCTACGCCGGTATCTGCGTGCGTATGGCTATCCTGTATCTGCTGCTTGGAGGTGCCGATAATGGCCTTGCTTCTTAAGAATGCCCACGTCGTCGACCCGTCCGTCGAGCTTGACGGTGTCGTTGACGTCCTGATTGACGGCGACAAGATCGCCGAGGTCGGCGAGAATCTCGCCGTCGAGGGAGCCGAGGTCCGCGACCTTTCCGGCAAGTACCTCGTCCCCGGTCTGGTGGATATGCACGTGCATCTGCGCGAGCCCGGCTACGAGGTCAAAGAGGACATCGAGAGCGGTACCCGCGCAGCTGCCAAGGGCGGCTTTACCGGCGTGTGCTCCATGCCCAACACCGATCCCGTCACCGATAACGGCACCGTCGTGGAGTTCGTCAAGTCCCGTGCTGCCGAGGTCGGCCACTGCCGCGTCTATCCGTCGGGCGCCATGACCCGCGGTCTTAAGGGCGAGGCCATGTCCGAGATGGGCGATATGGTCGCCCACGGCGCCGTCGCCTTCACCGATGACGGTCGCGGCGTGCAGGGCGCGGGCATGCTCCGTCGCTGCATGGACTACGGCAAGATGTTCGGCAAGGTCTTCATGAGCCACTGCCAGGACGAGGACCTGGTCGGCCACGGCCAGATCAACGAGGGCAAGGTCTCGACCCGTCTGGCCCTCGAGGGTTGGCCGGCTGTCGGCGAGGAGCTCCAGATCGCCCGCGACATCGAGATCGCCAAGCTGACCGGTGCCAAGCTGCACATCCAGCACATCTCCACCGCTCACGGTCTCGAGCTCGTGCGTGCCGGTAAGGCCGCTGGCGTTCAGGTGACCTGCGAGGCCACCCCGCACCACATGTTCCTGACCGAGAACGACCTGGACGAGACCTACAACACCTCGCTCAAGGTCAATCCGCCGCTGCGCACCGACGAGGACGCCGAGGCCATCCGTCAGGGCGTCATCGACGGTACCGTCGACGTTATCGTCACCGATCACGCTCCCCACACCCCGTGGGAGAAGGCCCGCGAGTTCGAGCTTGCGCCCTTTGGCATGATCGGTCTCGAGACCTCGCTGTCGCTCGTGCTCACCGAGCTGGTCAACACGGGCAAGATGAGCATGGGCCGCATGGTCGAGCTCATGGCCATCAAGCCGCGTGAGATCCTGGGCCTCGACCAGGTTCAGGTCAAGGCGGGCTCCGTTGCCGACCTGACTGTCTTCGACGCGTCCGCCACCTGGACGGTCGGCGAGGACGGCTACGAGTCGCGCGCCGAGAACTCCGGTTTCGCCGGCCGCACGCTTACCGGTCGTGCCACCGATGTGTTTGTCGGCGGTAAGCAGACGCTCGCCGACGGCTGCATCTGCTAGCATAGCCTTATCGCTTTTGTGCGCGGCGCCCTTGCGGTGCCGCGCTTTCTGTTCGTTTGGACCATGCAACCGCATGGGGGATTGGAGCGTCTATGCCCACACCTTCCACTGCACGCATGCACGACTTCGAGGTCGTCTCGAACCAGGAGATCGCCGACGGCATCTTCTCGCTCGTCATCTCGGCCCCCAAGCTTGCAAGTGCGCTCAAGCCCGGTCAGTTTGTGAACATCGCCGTGCCCGGCGATGCGTCCTCGCTGCTTCGCGTGCCTCTGAGCTTCTATCGCGCCGACGCCCAGGCCGGCACCGTCGAGCTGTGGTACGCCGTCGTGGGCGACGACACCCGTCGTCTGTCGCAGATGGCCCCCGGCTCCAAGTCCAACCTGTTGGGCCCTGGCGGCCGCGGCTGGCTTGTTCCCGAGGGCACCAGGAAGGCGCTGCTCGTGGCGGGCGGCATCGGCGTTCCGCCCGTGCTGTGCCTCGCCGGCATGCTTGCCGAGCAGGGCGTGGATGTCGACGTTTGCCTGGGCTTTGGCACCGCTTCCAAGGCCGTGGGTGTCGATGAGTTCCGCGCGCTGGGCGCCACGGTTAACGTGTGCACCGATGATGGCACGCTCGGCATGCACGGTTTTTGCACCGATCCTGCCGCCGAGCTGCTCGGCGAGGGCGGCTACGACTACGTCGCCAGCTGCGGCCCCGCCGTCATGATGAAGAAGGTCGCCGCCGCTGCCGCCGAGGCCGGTGCGTACTGCGAGGTGTCGCTCGAGCGCATGATGAGCTGCGGCTTTGGCGCCTGCAACACCTGCAATGTCGAGACGGTCGACGGTATGAAGGGTGCTTGCATGTGCGGCCCCGTGTTCGATGCTTCCAAGGTGGTGGTCTTCTAGTGGGTACCGTGAACATGGCCGTCGATTTCGGCGGCGTCAAGATGCAGAACCCCATCAACACCGCAGCCGGTACCTTTGGCTACGGTTGGCAGTTCCAGAACTTCTTTGATGTTTCCCAGCTGGGCGCCATCACCACCAAGGGTTGCGCTGCCGAGCCCTGGCCCGGCAACCCCGCGCCCCGCATGGCCGAGATCCCCGGCGGTATGATCAACTCCGTGGGCCTTCAGAACCCCGGCGTGGCCGCCTTTGCCCGCGAGTCCGGTCCGTGGCTCGAGCAGCTTTCCAAGGACGGCTGCCAGGTCATCTGTCAGGTTGCCGGCCACTCCGTTGACGAGTTTGTCCGCGCACTCGAGATGTATGTCGAGCTGTGCCCCTGGGCTGCCGGCTACGAGATCAACGTGAGCTGCCCCAATATCGCCGCCGGCGGTGCCGCCATGGGCTCCACGCCCGAGGGCGGCTCTTCCGTTATGGCTGCCTGCCGCAAGGTGACCGATAAGCCTCTGTTCGTGAAGATGGCGCCGGTCAACGTCGCCGAGATCGCCAAGGCCCTCGAGGCTGCCGGCGCCGACGGCCTTTCGGTCATCAACTCCATCCAGGGCATGGCCATCGACGTCCATACCCGCAAGTCCCGCGTGGCCAAGCCCAAGGGCGGCCTTTCGGGCCCGCTGTGTCATCACATCGCCGTGCGCATGGTCTGGGAGGTTGCCCAGGCCGTCGATATCCCCATCAACGGTGTCGGCGGTGTCATGACCGGTGAGGATGCGGCCGAGTTTATCCTGGCCGGCGCCACCTGCGTGTCGGTCGGTATGGCCAACTTCGTCGATCCGTGCGCTTCGCTCAAGATCGCGCATGAGCTCGAGGCCTGGGCCGAGTCCCAGGGCGTGAAGGACATCAACGAACTGGTAGGTGCTTTCGAATGCTAGAGACCGATGCCCGCGACCGCGTGATCGTCGCTCTCGACTGCGACCGTGAGCGTGCGCTCGAGCTCGCCCACGAGCTTTCGGGCCATGCCGCCTGGCTCAAGGTTGGCATGACGCTCTATTACGCCGAGGGTCCTGAGATCGTCAAGACGTTCAAGGACCTGGGCTTTAAGGTCTTCCTTGACCTTAAGTTCCATGACATTCCGCATCAGGTTCGCGGTGCCGCCCGCTCGGCCTCGCTTGCCGGTGCCGATCTGCTTTCGGTCCACGGCTTGGGTTCGGGCGCCATGCTCGCTGCCTGCCGCGAGGGCGCCGAGGAGGCGCGCGAGGACCGCGCCAAGCTCGTCGCCATCACCGTGCTCACGAGTATGAACCAGGATGCCTTGAGCGAGATCGGCGTCGAGTCGCCCGTGGCCGAGGAGGCCGCCCGCCTGGCAAAGCTCGCTCAGGCCAACGGCATCGACGGTATCGTGTGCTCGCCGATGGAGGCTCACGACATGCGTGAGCTGCTGGGTCCCGATGCCCTGATCGTGACTCCGGGCGTGCGTCCGGTGGGTGCCGCCCTTGGTGACCAGTCCCGCGTGGCGACGCCTTCCCAGGCTATCGAGCGGGGCGCAAGCCACATTGTGGTGGGCCGTCCCATCACCGGCGCCGACGATCCGGTTGCCGCCTTTGACGCTATTGTCGCTGAGCTGGTCGAAAACGTCGCCTAAAAGATTCCCCTAAGTCACCACTTTTGGGTCTCATTAGCACAAAATAGCCCCTGTGCCTGCGTAAACTTTCCCATCCTTTGTGTGGAATCGCAGGTCAGGGGCTTAACTTTGGGCGCAGTATATTGCACTTTTTGCGGGTATCGTCTAACCTATGGAGCCGCGATTGGGCATTTTGTACGTTCTACGTGCTAAAATGCCAATTATTGAATCAGATATAACCCAACTTTTTGGAGGTACGAATGGCACTCCCTCAGCTTACCGATGAGCAGCGCAAGCAGGCTCTTGAGAAGGCTGCTGCCGCACGTCACGCCCGCGCTGAGCTTCGCGAGCAGATCAAGAAGGGCGAGAAGTCCCTCGAGTCCGTGCTCAACTCCGATGACCCCATCGCTTCCCGCATGAAGGTTTCCACCCTCATCGAGTCTCTCCCTGGTTATGGCAAGGCCAAGGCCGCCAAGATCATGGAGGAGCTCGGTATCTCCGCTACCCGTCGCGTCCAGGGCCTCGGCGTCCGTCAGCGCGAGCAGCTCCTCGAGCAGCTGACCAAATAAGTGAGCGCTCAGGATTCCAAGCTCTTTGTGATTTCTGGACCGTCAGGCGCAGGCAAGGGTACGCTCGTCACTCGTGTGCGCGAGCGCCGCTCGAACCTGGGCCTGACGGTTTCGGCTACCACGCGAGCACCACGCAAAGGTGAGGTCGACGGCGTCAACTACTTTTTTCTGACGCGTGAGGAGTTCGACCGCCGCGTGGCAAACGGTGAGTTTGTTGAGTGGGCCGAGGTCCACGGTAACTGCTACGGCACGTTGGTGAGCGAGGTCACATCCAAGCTCGCCTCGGGCGCGTCTCTGATTCTGGAGATCGATGTCCAGGGTGCCCTGCAGGTGAAGGAGCGTTTCCCCGAGGCCGTGCTGATCTTTATCAAGCCGCCTTCGCTCGAGGTGCTTCGCGAGCGTCTAGTCGGTCGCGGTACCGAGACGCCCGAGACGATTGAGCTGCGTATGGCAAACGCCGCCGATGAGCTTGCCCTTGCCGACCGCTACGACGACGTCGTGGTTAATGACGATCTCGACCGCGCGACCGATGAGCTCGTTCGCGTTCTCGATATGCATGAAAGGATCTGAGGTCCGTGTCCGTTGTAAAGCCTTGCATTGACGATCTTCTGGAGAAGACCGATCACAACCGCTTCCTGCTTGCTTCGCTTGCCTCCAAGCGCGCCTGCGACATTAACAGCATGCTGCGTGGCCAGCACAACCGCGTGCTTGCCGTCCAGGATGTCGATGACATCACCATCGGGCTTTCCGGTGCCGATACCATCTCGATGGCTATGGACGAGATTGTCGACGGCGACATCTCTTACGACGAGGCCCGTTACGAGAAGGCGCTCGGCCACAAGGTTGCTGAAGCCTAAATGGCGGCTCGCGTCTGCCTGGTTCACTATCACGAGGTTGGACTGAAGGGTAAGAACCGCGCACATTTTGAGCATATCCTCATGGATAACATCAAGGCGGCCTTGGCCGCCTTTTCCGTGAATGCCGTGTCTCGAATTTCCGGTTATATCCTCGTGACCTTTAACGAGCATCAGGCCGACGATGCGGCGCGTGTCATTCGCACCGTTCCCGGCGTTGCTCGCGTGTCTTTGGCGTATCACACCAATCGCGACCCTCAGGAGTACTGTGCCGCCGCCGTCAAGGCGCTGCGCGAGTTTGGTTCCTTCGATTCGTTTAAGGTGCATGCCAAGCGCTCCAATACCGACTATGAGCTCACCTCGATTGACATCAATCGTCAGGTGGGCGAGGTGCTGTGTGAGGCCTTCCCCGATAAAAAGGTTCAAATGCACGACCCCGATGCCATGGTGCACGTACTGGTGGTTCAGGGTAGCGTTTATGTGTACGCGCGCTCCGAGCGCGGCGTGGGCGGTCTGCCGGTGGGTTCTGCCGGCAAGGTCGTGACGCTGCTGTCGTCGGGTATCGATTCTCCGGTGGCGACTTGGATGCTCGCGCGTCGCGGTGCGGTGTGCGTGCCGGTACATTTCTCCGGTCGTCCGCAGACGCCCGATACGAGCGAGTATTTGGTGCAGGACATCATCCGTGCGCTTGAGCCGGGTGTCCAGATCGGCCGCCTGTACGTGGTGCCGTTTGGCGACTGCCAGCGTGAGATTTCGGTCACCTGTCCCAGCAACCTGCGCGTGATCATGTATCGCCGCATTATGTATTCGGTTGCCGAGCGCATTGCACACATCGAGGGCGCCAAGGCCATCGTTACGGGTGAATCGCTTGGGCAGGTTGCCTCCCAAACGCTTGAGAACATCATGGCCGTCAACGAGGCCGTGAAGATCCCCGTGTTCCGTCCTCTCATCGGTTCGGACAAGCAGGAGATCATCGCGCGCGCCGAGGAGATCGGTACGTTCGATATCTCGACTGAGGCCGCTCCCGACTGCTGCACGCTGTTTATGCCGCGCCGTCCCGAGACGCACGCTAAACTCGATGCCGTGCATGAGGCCTGGGAGCTGTTCGATCACGAGGAGATGATCGAGCGCCTGCTCAAGCAGACCGAGTACATCGACTTCGAGAGCAACACGTATAAGGCCCCTAAGACCTTAAAACGTAAACATTCGGAGCTTGCTCCGCGTGAGATTTACCAAGATCACGAGTAAATTTGTGCATAGACCGACGATGCGCTTGCATCGTCGGTCTTTTGCTATCTGGGCATTTTGCGACTAAGTGCTCATTTGCTGACGTGTGCCTGAATAAATGGACATTATTTCGCAAGGTTTTGGTCGGCTTTTGGTTTGACCGCGAAAACCGGTTTTGGAGAATGGCTGTTGCAGGGCTCTTTTCCTGACACGATGTTGTTGGGAGGTTTTGCTATGGCGCAGCGCGAACAACACGAACGGGTCAAACGGATGGACCGCTTGGCGGACAAGCTGCTCGGTCATAAGGCAGTGGTGATGGCGATACTGGTCGTCATTGCGATGGCGAGTGGACTGGCGATGGCGAACCTTGGCGGCGGTGCCGGCAGTGTGTCGTTTGAGCACACTGATGGTTCGGGTTCGTTAGTGGAGCCGGGATCCGGCGATGCCTCGAGCGGAAAGACATCCGAAGGCTCTTCGCCTAAGGCGTCTGCCGCGGCAGAGGTTTATGTCGATGTTGATGGCGCCGTTGTGTCGCCCGGTGTATATCGTCTCAAGGACGGCGCGCGGGTGGCTCAGGCGATTGATGCCGCCGGCGGGCTGGCGCCCGAGGCAGACGTTACGGGGCTCAATCGGGCATCTAAGGTCGTCGATGGACAGAAGATTCACGTTCCAACGGTAGGGGAGCAGCAGGCGTCCATTGCGGAAGTTGGTGTTGATGGTGGGGCTTCCGCATCATCGGGCGTGAGTGGCGCAACAGGCCTAGTAAATATCAATACGGCAAGCGCGGCAGAGCTGCAGACGCTCTCTGGCATCGGTCCCTCCATGGCCCAGTCGATTATCGATGAGCGGACAAAGAACGGTGCTTTTGCCTCGGTTGACGATCTGATGCGTGTGTCGGGAATCGGCGAGAAGAAGCTTGCCAAAATCAAAGATTCCATCTGCGTATGAGTGCGACCGAGCGCGAGCATGTGATGCCTCCGCGGCCTCTGATGCCGTGGACGATGGCCCTGTGTGCCGGCATGTGCATGAGCTGCGCCTTGGTGCTCAACGTGGCCGCCGATGCGCTGCTGTGGGAGCGGGCTTCGGCGGTCGGGCCGCTATGGGCCATTCCCGTTACGGCGGCGGTATTCGTTGTGCTGGCTCAATCTTGTGCGCGGCTTGCCCCTTGGAAGCGGTGGCTGTATGCCGCGTCCGTCGGTCTCGTGGCGGGAGCGGTCGTCTCGGCGTGGTGGGCTGTGGGCGTGCTAAGCGCCTCGAAGGCGCTCGACGGTCGAGCGGCAAGCAGCCTTGAGTTTGTCGTGCAGGGTGACCCATCCATAAACGACGACGTGTATTCCTATACCTGCGAGGCACGCGCGGACGGTAAGAACTTGGCAATGGTTCGCCTATCGTGCGACCTCGAGCTCAAGGTCGGGGCGCACGTGCGTGTTATCGGTCGCGTTTCACGTTTTGAGAACGATGCGTATGGACGATCGCGCGTGCTCCGAGGCGAGGTGCGCAAGGTTAAAGTCGTTCGGATTTTGTCGGTCGACGAGGACTCTCCGGGGCCGCTTCTTCGGATGCGAAATGGGCTGCTTGCGTCCATCGCGCCTGCGACCGACCCGGCGCGTGCACTTATAGCCGGTGTCGTCTGCGGTCGTTCGGCCGAGCTGCGCGCCCAGCCGGCGGGCGACTGGTTTTCGGTGACGGGAACGGCGCATCTTATCGCCGTCTCGGGCAGCCACTTGGCAATCGTGGGGTTTGTAATCGAGGGTGTATTGCAAAAGACTCGGTGCTCACGCGGTCTTCAACGGGCGATATTGGCGATAACGCTTGTGGGCTACGCTGCCTTTACGGGCGCGTCTCCCTCGGCCGTGCGCGCGTGCTGCATGGTGTTCGCGACGCTTGTCGTAAACGGCGCGGGGCGGCGCCAGCATGGCGCATCGGCGCTCTTCGTAACCATGTCCATCTTTGTGCTGCTGCGGCCGACGGTTCTGTTCGAGATGGGCTTTCAGCTTTCATGTGCCAGCGTCTTAGCCATTCTGTGCTTTTGCCCCTATGCGACCTACGCTTTGGGTGAGCTGGGTGTGCCATCAGACGTTGCCAGCATGCTTTCCGTCACGCTGTGCTCGCAACTGGCGACACTTCCCATTACCATTCCTGCCTTCGGTACGTTCTCGCTCATTGCTCCGCTGGCAAATGCGGTCATCGGTCCGGTGGTGAGCGTACTGCTTGCCGTGTCGATCGTGCTGGTTCCCTTTTCGCTCGTGGCACCGTTGCGGACTTGGGCGCTCGTTGTGCCCATGATTGCCTCCCGTTGCGTGCTGTTCTTCGAGCAGCTGTTTGCCGCCGTGCCGGGTGCATCCGTGAGCGTGCCGCCCGATAGCATGTGGATTTATCTAGTGCCGTGTTTGCTGGCGGTGCTGCTGGTCTGGTGGCCGCGTCCCCGTGCACGTCCTGTGGCGGTGGGGCTTGCATGTCTGGTGTTCCTGGCTGCGATTCCGTACGTCTACTGGGATCGATTCGCTCCGCCTTCTGTGACGGTGCTCGATGTGGGCCAGGCCGATGCGATTCTTATCCGCCAGGGCGGTGCAGTGGCACTCGTCGACTGCGGGCTCGACGAGCGCGTGGTGGCGGCGTTGGTTCGCAATAACGTGCACCATATCGATGCCGTCTTTGTGACGCATTGGGATGAGGATCACTGGGGTGGTCTGCCTGCCGTGCTCGAACAGTTTTCGGTCGGTACGATTGCCGTGGCGGCGGATGCGCTGGAGGATGCTCCTGCCGAGGTATTGAACCGACCTAGCGTGGAGTATCGGCAGGTGCGCCGTGGGGATACGGTCGATATCGGCTCATTTTGCGCCCGCGTGATGTGGCCATTCGAGTCCGTGGATGGCGAGGGAAATGAGGGCTCGCTTGTCCTGCTGCTCTCATATGTTCAGGAAGGCAAGGGCCTGCGTATGCTCCTCACCGGTGATGCCGAGATCGACCAAGAACGGGAATTCGTGCAGGAGGTGGGGGATATCGACGTACTTAAACTTGGGCATCACGGCTCTAAGGTTTCAGTCGATGATGAGTTGCTGGACGTCCTGAAGCCCGAGCTTTCCCTCGCGAGTGCGGGCGAGGGGAATCGATACGGCCATCCGTCCGATGCCTGCATCGATGCCGTTAAGGAAGCGGGCGGCGTGTTCGCGTGCACTATCGAACACGGCGACATTACCGTCACGCCGACTGCGAATGGCTTTGCGATGCGATGCCAGCGACCGTGACGACGTCGTTGGCGTGTGGTGGGCCCCTGGGCTAGAATGGCACGGAGCGAATACGAAGGCCTGCGGGAGGGGAGCGCAATGTCCGAAACCGGTCTGCTGCCGGCATATCTGATCGTCGGTACCGACGGAGTCAAGCGCGATCACGCCGTCTCGCGTATGAAAGCGCGTCTGGAAAAGTCGGGCATGGTCGAGTTCAACCTCGACGAGCGCGATATGACCAAAGACCCCGATATCGAGTCGATTATCGGATCGCTCAACACCTTTCCCATGGGCAGCGAGTTTCGCCTGGTAATCCTTGATGGCTGCTCAAAGCTCGCCAAGTCGGTCTCGGAGCCGCTCGTCGAGTATCTGGCGAGTCCCAGTCCCACAACGGTCTGCCTCATCATCGCCGACTCGCTTGCCAAGAACACGCGCCTGTATAAGGCGATCGTCAAGATCGACAAGAAGGCTGTGATCGATTGCTCCGGCACCAAGCGCTGGGAGCTACCGCGCCGCGTGCAGCAGATGGCGACGCAGCACGGCAAGTCGATCACGACGGCGGCCGCCGAGGAACTCGTCTCGCGTTCGGGTGAAAACACTCGCATGCTCGATAACGACTTGGCTAAGCTTGCCCAGATGGTCGAGGTGCCCCAGATTGAGCTTGCCGACGTTGAGCGCTGGATTGTACGTACGGCCGAGGTTCAACCCTGGGACTTTCTCAATGCGGTCTCGGCCCGTGACATGCGACGCTCGCTCGAGCTCTTCAATCTACTGCCCGCCAAGAGCTACGTGTGGACTTACACATTGCTGTGCGGCCGCATCCGCGAGCTTATCGTTGCCAAGGCGCTCGATGCGCGCGGACAGGGTCGTGAGCTGGCCGCAACACTTAAGCTCCAGTCCTGGCAGGTCAAGAATCACCTGACCTGGGCACGTCGCTTTTCGATGGCAGAGCTCGTTGCCGCGCTCGAGGGCGCGGTCGATGTGGAGCTCGCACTGAAGGGTTCGGCCGATTCTCAGACCGCGCTTTTGCTCTGGATTACGAACATCTTGAGAAAATCGTGATGATACCTGCCTATTTGACAAATTCGTTCTATCCCTTTGAGGGGGAGCGTGCTATAGTAGGCGCTTGCATGACCTCACCGTGTCTCAGAGGTGTCATACATTTTTTGCAAGGAACTCGAAAGGAACTCCAGAAGTGGCAAACATCAAGTCTCAGAAGAAGCGTATCCGCACCAATGAGGCAGCTCGCATGCGTAACAAGGCTGTCAAGTCCGAGCTCAAGACGCTGACCAAGCACGTCCAGTCCGCCGTCGCCGAGGGCGACGCCGAGAAGGCCCAGGCTGCCCTCAAGACCGTCACCAAGCGTCTCGACATGGCTGCCGCCAAGCATGTTATCCACAAGAACCAGGCTTCCAACCGCAAGTCCGGTCTTGCCAAGCTCGTGAACAGCATCAACGCCTAAGTTGTAAATTTCACACCACACAGATTACGCGCATAAATGGAGCCTGTTTTATGGAACAGGCTCCATTTTTTGTATCGCTCGGGTAAGATAGTCCGCATGAATACTTCAATTGACATTTCCCACATCCGCAACTTCTCAATTGTTGCGCACATCGACCATGGCAAGTCCACGATCAGTGACCGTATCCTCGAGCTCACCCATACCGTCGACGAGCGCGACATGGAGTCGCAGCTGCTCGACACCATGGATATCGAGCGCGAGCGCGGCATCACGATCAAGTCCAACGCCGTCCGCGTGTCCTATGACGCCGACGACGGCGAGACGTATCAGTTCAACCTCATCGATACGCCGGGCCACGTGGACTTTACCTATGAGGTCTCGCGTTCGCTGGCCGCCTGCGAGGGCGCGGTGCTCGTCGTCGATGCCACCCAGGGTGTCGAGGCGCAGACCGTCTCCAATGCGACGCTCGCCATGAACGCCAATCTGGACATTGTGCCGGCCATCAACAAGATCGACCTGCCCTCGGCCCATCCCGATGAGGTCAAGACCGAGATCGAGGATGACTTGGCGATCCCTGCCGATGATGCCGTGTGTGTCTCGGGCAAGACCGGAGAGGGCATCCACGATCTGCTGGAGTCCATTGTCTTTTTGATCTCTCCGCCCAAGGGCGATGCGAACGCGCCGCTCAAGGCACTCATCCTGGATTCGTACTTCGACGAGTATCGTGGTGTCGTCGCCACGGTGCGCATCTTTGACGGTTCCATCAAAAAGGGCGATACCCTGCGCATGATGCAGGCAAAGGGTGACTTTTTGGTCGATGGCGTGGGCGTCAAGCGTCCCGCCGAGACTCCGGTCGATGCGCTGACGGTCGGCGAGGTGGGCTACGTGGTCACGGGCCTGAAGGACCCCGAGGCCGTGCGCGTGGGCGATACCCTCACGTGGGCGTCGAATCCCTGCCCCGAGCCGCTTCCCGGCTACCGCGAGGCCAAGCCCATGGTCTATACGGGCCTGTTCCCGATCGATAACAAGGACTACGAGAACCTGCGTGACGCGCTCGATAAGCTGCACGTCAACGACCCGTCGTTGGT
>DBFAHJ010000204.1:0-8260 GCA_048227095.1 Collinsella aerofaciens
GTCGCGGGGGCAGGATTTGAACCTACGACCTCCGGGTTATGAGCCCGGCGAGCTACCAGACTGCTCCACCCCGCAATGTCTGGGCGCCTCATGTGCGCAAGAAAGAATATTACGCGGGAGTTCGGTAAACGGCAAGGAAAAACTCGTGGAGCATAATTCCTTCATATTTAAACCCCTCAGCCCCTATCACCGTAAACGAATCGCAGCCGAGTGCCGTCGGCGACGCGTATACAATGGTGCGCGTCCTTTTATGCCAACACTGGGAGTAGACATGCTGCTCGCTATCGATATGGGAAACACGCAGACGGCCATGGGCCTGTTTGACGGAGACGAGCTGGTGCAGTCGTGGCGCATGCCCACCGACCGCTCCTATACCGCCGACGAGATCCATGTGCGCCTGATGGGTTTCTTTAAGATGTACGACCTTTCGCTCGACGCGGTCGACGCGATCGCCTTTGCCGGCGTGGTGCCGCAGCTCTCGCGCGAATGGCACGCCGTGGCCGACCGCATTGCCGCGGACGCCATCGTCATCGGGCCGCAGACGGCCGCGGTGACCAAGCTGCGCGCGGCGCGTCCCCAAGCCGTAGGCGCCGATCGCGTCGCTAACGCCGTTGCGGCCGAAACTTTCTACGGCGCGCCGGCAATCGTGGTGGACTTTGGCACCGCGACCAATATCGACGTCATCGATGAGGACGGTTATTACATTGGCGGAGCGATCGCGCCGGGCATTCGCATCTCCATGGACGCGCTTGCCGCCCGTGCCGCCAAGCTCGCCAGCGTGCCGCTCGAGGCGCCCGAGCACGCCATCGGCCGCGATACCGAGGAGTGCATCAAGGTCGGCGCCGTGATGGGCGCCGCCGCCATGGCTGAGGGCCTGGTCGCGCGCATGAAGCGCGAGCTGGGCCGCGAGGATGCCACCGTTATCGCCACGGGCGGTCTCGCCAGCATCGTCGCCGATTCGACCGATGCCTTCGACGTGGTCGACGGACAGCTCACCATCAAGGGTATCTGCGAAATCTACCGCCGCATGCAGGAGCTGGGATAGGACAGGGGCTTAAGTCGAGCACGAGCGCGAGCGGCGAACTAGGCAACGCATCGGCCCTATTCCTCAAAATCGAAAGATTTTCAGTTTTGAGGAATAGGGCTTTCTGCTAGGCCTCGTCGCACAGCCACCTCGCCAGGTCCACGATCTGCACCCCATTGCGGTCCGTGGCCTCGTGATGCGTGCGGGCGAGAATCATCTTGGGGTACGCGTCGCCAATGCTCAGCAGTGGTGAAATCTCGCGTTCAAATGTCTTATCCGAGCTGATGTCGTCGCTCACCTGAATGTAGAGCTTCTCGCTTCGCTTGATTGCTACAAAGTCTATTTCCTTTTTATAGAGCACGCCGACGTATACCTCGTATCCGCGGCGCAGCAGCTCGATTGCCACCATGTTCTCGTATACGCGTCCCCAATCCATATCACGTGTACCGAGCAGCGCGTATTTGAACGCGTGGTCTGCCAGGTAATACTTCTCGCCGCTCTTAAGGTATTTTTTGCCGCGGATGTCGTACCGACGAACTTTATAGAAGGCAAACGCATCGCACAGGCACCCCATGTACGTGCCGACCGTCTTGTTCGTTATCTTTAGCCCATCCGCGTTCAAAATATCCGTAATGTTACGTGCCGACGTTATGTTGGATACGTTGTCCATCATGTAATCGGCAATGCGCAGCAGCGCCGATTCGTTTCTCACGTTATGCCGCTGCACGATATCTCTCACGATGAGCGTTTTGAAGACATTGGAGAGATATTGATAACGCTGCTCCTGCAGTGGATAAGGGTAGGAGCCGGACATACCGCCGGTTCTCGCGTACTCATCGAAGTCGCGGTCGACCTCGCCCTCGTCGCCATAGAGTCGATACTCCTCAAACGAGAATGGGAAAACCTCGATCTCAAACGTACGCCCCGTAAAGAGCGTCGACAGATCGCTCGACAGCAAAAAGGCATTCGATCCGGTAATGAATATGTCGTACTGCTCGGATGCGTGGAGGCTGTTGATCGCACGCTCAAAACCGTCGCACATCTGAACTTCATCGATAAGCAGAAAGTTTTGTTTGCCGGACACTCGATGCTCTTTTACATAGGCGAGCAGCGCGTGATACTCGAGCAGATTCTCGAACTCATCGAGGTTGTAGTTGATATGGATGACATTCGAATTGGACAGATTTGCCTCCACGTAATCGCGGAGGGCCTCGAGCAATTTTGATTTACCGCTACGACGGATGCCCGTGATGACCTTGATGTCCGGCACGCCAATAAGGCTCGTCAACGTGTCCATATATGACGTTCTATTGATGAGTTTCATTGGGGCCTCCTCGCGGTCTTTTATCGCTATTCCTCAAAATTGAAAAATTTTCAGTTTTGAGGAATAGGCTCTATAGCGAATATACCTCGCGAAAGACCGAGCTGCCTTAATCCTATTCCTCAAAAACGAAAATTTTTCAGTTTTGAGGAATAGGGCGCTGGCAACCCATTCCCCAGATAGGCGAAACCCTCCCCGGCACAGGCCGAGGAGGGTCTTGTTGTCATGTCTATCTTTGGGCGCGAACGCCCCGCGCTACAGCCCGCGAATTCGTACGGCCTCGGGCGGAAACTCCTGCTCGCCGGCATCGGTCTTAATGGTCGCGCGGCCCCAGATGTCCAGGCCTGCAAACACACCGACCGCAAGCGGCAGGCCGTTGGGCGACACCGCCGCAACTTGGCGGCCCAGCAGCGGCACCATGTCGAAGTACTCGCCCAGCACGGGAGCCAGCGGCCCTGCGGCGCCTTGCGGCGTGTTGGCAACAACCGCCCAAGCGTCCACGCGGGCCAGCACGGCGGCGGCCAGCGTCTCGACCAGCGCTTCGTCAGCCACGTCCACACCAAGCTCGCCCAGCGCCGAACGCTCAATATCCACCGTCACGGCACCGAACATGCCCGCAGCAGCGGCACCGCCGTTCACGGCAACACGCGCGAGCGACGTCTCAAACGCAGGCGCACCGCACACGATATCGCTCGGCCACTGGATACCCACCTTACCGGCAAGGCCCAACCCCGGCGTCGAAGCCGTGCCCACGAGCGCGTCCATCATGCCCATCGCAGCCACAAACGGCAGGCCGTGGAAGGCATGCATGTTCACGTCCGGGCGCACGATCAGCGAAAACATCAGCGATGCATCGCCCGCGCTCCACGCGCACCAGCCCGCGGACATGCCCTCGCGGCCCGCGTCGCGCGCCGCGTCGAGCTCGGTGCCAGCGGCAACAGCATTCATCTCGATCATCTACATACGCCCCAATTCGCCCACGATATGGCCCACGCGGTCCTCGGGCTCCTTGACCTCGACGCCGTTGTAGCGGAAGAACCGCGCCGGGTCGTGCATCAGGTCCTCGAGCGGCACCAGCACAAAATCGCGTTCGCCGATCAGCGGATGCGGCAGGCGCAGCTTTTTGCCGCCGTGGGTCTCGCCGTCCATCCACAGCAGGTCCAGGTCGATGGTGCGCGGACCGTTGGCCTTGGCCTTTTTGGAGCGGTCGCGCCCCAGCTCGGCCTCGATCTTCATAAGCTCGTCGAGCAGCACCAACGGCGCCAGCTCGGTCTTGATCTCGATGACGGCGTTGGCAAACGCGTCCTGGCGCGTCTCGTAGGCCGGCTCGCTCTCGTAAATCTTGGAGGAGTTGGACACGCAGGTGAGTGGAATCTCGGCGATCATCTCGCGTGCGGCGCGGATGTTGTCGCAGCGATGCCCCAGGTTGGAGCCCACGGCCACAAACGCGCGGCGCGGCTGCGGCTTGGCAACCGCCCAGTAACCGTTCAGGAACTGCGCAAAACCCGCGGCGTCGTGCACGCGCACGATGTTGGCACCGGCCTGGATGGCGCCCAGGCACACGCCAAACGTGGCGGCATCGCGCTCGGCGGCCTCGGTCACGCCCGAGACGGCGCCCACAAAGCGCTTGCGCGACACGGCGCACATGAGCGGGTAGCCCAGCGACGCCATCTTGGCAGTCTCGCGCTGGATGACGATGTCCTCGTTAGCCGACTTACCAAAGCCCGGGCCAGGATCGATGCAGATGCGGTCGCGCGACACGCCGGCATGGATGAGCGTGCGGGCCTGGTCGGACAGAAAGCCCATGACGCGGCGCATGATGGGCGCCGAATCGGGCAGGGTAAAGCGGCGGAGCTGCGAGGTGGGCACATAGGCCTCCTCACGGCGGGCACTGCGGCGCATCATGGCGGCCAGGCGGTCATTGGACTCCGATGCGGCCTCGGTGGCTGCGGGCGCGGCCTCGGGCGCGGGCGCGACGGTCTCGGCGGCAGCAGCCTGCTCGGCGGCCGGCGTCTCCTGCTCGCTTGCAGGCTCGGACGTGGGCTCCGGTTCGCCAAACGGCAACGAGGGCTGCACCACGCCGCCCGGAAGCTTGGCCTCCGGCTTAGGCTCGCCCAGCAACTTGCCGCGACGGCGGCGAGCCGGCTTCTCGGCCTCACGCGCGGCCTCGGCAGCCGCCTCGCGCGCCTTCTCGGCAACAAACGCCGCTGCCGAGGTATCGAGCTGCACCGTTGCGTGCGTGCGGACGGGCGCGGCGACCTCGCCGGCATGCATCACGATGACGCCGCAAGTGCTCGTCTTAACGAACTCGACCATCTTGGGATCGGTGAAGCCGGTCACGTCGTTGACGATCGAGGCGCCGCAGCGCACGGCCGCCTTGGCAACCGCCACATGACGCGTGTCGATCGAGACGATGGCGCCCTCCTTGGCCAGCGCACGCACCACGGGCAGCACGCGGCGAGCCTCCTCGTCGGGGTTGACCGGGGTAAAGCCGGGGCGCGTGGACTCGCCGCCCACGTCGATGATGTCGGCGCCGGCGTCGAGCATCGCCAGGCCGTACTCGATGGCGGCATCGGGGTCGAAGTGCTCCCCGCCATCGCTAAACGAATCGGGCGTCACGTTGAGGACGCCCATGATGCGCGGACGGTCAAAGCTGAGCTCATACTTTCCGCACCGCCATGTCTTGCTGTCGTTCGCCATGAACATCCTCCTAAAATGCCCACGCCGCCGAGCTTGGGGAGCTGGCGGCGGGGTCGCTTTGCACTCAGTCTTTCTATTGTATCCGCGCGCGCGGGCTAGAACGCAAACGCGGCCGCGATGTCGCAAGAAATCAGCAGGTCGGCATTTGCATCCTGATCGGTGGGAGCAAGGTTGCATATGGCCAGCGTATCGCCGGTAAAGTAACGCGTAAGGCCCGCCGCCGGATACACCACGAGCGAGGTCCCACCCACAATGAGGGCATCGGCCGCGGCGATGGCGGCAACGGCACCGGTCAGCACATGCTCATCGAGCGGCTCCTCGTAGAGCACCACATCGGGCTTGATGCGCCCGCCGCACGCAGGACACACAGGCACGCCCGCGGCGTCCTCGTGCTCGCGCGAGCAAATCCACTCGGCGCTATAGACCGCGCCGCACGACTGGCAAATGTTGCGATGGACCGATCCGTGCAGCTCGAACACGCGCTGCGAGCCGGCCGCCTGGTGCAGACCGTCGATATTTTGCGTCACCACGGCGTCGAGCTTGCCGGCGCGCTCCAGCTCGGCCAGCTTGGTGTGGCAGCGGTTAGGCTTAGCGTTAAGCGCGATCATCTTGGTGCGGTAAAAGTCGAAGAACTCCGCAGGATGTGCCTCGTAAAAGCTATGCGACAGCATGGTCTCGGGCGGATAGGCAAACTGCTGGTGATACAGGCCGTCCACGCTGCGGAAATCGGGGATGCCACTTGCCGTGGAAACACCAGCGCCGCCAAAGAAGACCACGCGCTTGTGGGTGTCAAACAGATCCGCCAGCGCGGCGGAGGCCTGTCTGGGGTCCGATATTGCCTGCGTCATATGAGTCCTCCGTCCTTGTTAGTCGGGCAGCGTTGAGCGACGTCCCAGCATGCGGCCTTTAAGTCAGCATGCACGGAGCCCACCCCGCCCCTGTTGCGCTAATCTTAAGCCTGCCAACCCCGTCGAAAGGACACCATGCCTCAGACTTACACTTTCGCCTCGTGGAACGTCAACGGCCTGCGCGCCGTGCTCAAAAAGGACCCGAGCTTTATCCAGATCGCGCAAGAACTCGACGTCGATATCCTGGCGCTGCAGGAGACCAAGCTGCAGGAGGGCCAGGTCGATATCGACCTGCCCGGCTATCACCAAACCTGGAGCTACGCCGAGCGCAAAGGCTATTCGGGCACCGCGGTCTTTAGCCGCCAGGAGCCGCTACGCGTGCTGCGCGCCGACGCGCTGCTGCCCTACGCCGGCGAGGGCGAGGCCGCCGAGCTCGTTGCCCAAGCCGCAACCGAGGGCCGCGTCTGTGCGCTCGAGTTCGACAAGTTTTGGTTTGTCGACGTCTATACGCCCAACGCGCAAAATGAGCTCGCGCGCATCGACGTGCGTATGGCCTGGGACGATGCCTATCGCGGCTTTTTGGGCGCGCTTGAGCACGAAACCGGCAAGCCCGTCGTAACCTGCGGCGACTTTAACGTGGCGCACGAAGAGATCGACCTTAAGAACCCCAAGTCCAACCGCGGCAACGCAGGCTTTTCGGACGAAGAGCGCGGTAAGTTTACCGAGCTGCTCAACGCCGGCTTTACCGATACCTGGCGCACGGCTAATCCGGACGTTGAGGGCGTCTACAGCTGGTGGAGCTATCGCTTTAATGCCCGCAAGAACAACGCCGGCTGGCGCATCGACTACTTCCTGGTAAGCGACGCAATCGCCGCCAACGTTCGCGACACCGGCATCCGCGGCGACATCTTCGGCAGCGACCACTGCCCCGTCACCCTCACGCTAGAACTCTAGCCCCAATTGATCCCCTGGGGACGGAGGAAAAGGGATCATTTTCACCTCGCGAGGGAACCCACGCGGCCCTCCCGCCACGGAACTGACCCATCTACTACGTTTAAGCCACTACCCTCAACCACAGCGAACAACGCAAAAAGAAAACCGCAGGTAGAAAGCCTGCGGTTTTTCGTAAAACGCGGTCATGGTCGGGGGTATCAAGCTAAACGTAGTAGATGGGCCAGTTTCGTGGCAAGCGCCGCCAACTGATTCCCCGGGGACGTCTGGGGACGGAGGAAAACGGATCGATTTGGCTCTCTGAGGGCCACGATGCCCGTCATATCAGCCGGCCATTCCAAAACTATGCCGGTTTACGGGGCTGAATCGCGAACCCCCAACCATACGCAATTCCGAAATAATAAAACCTCAGGTAAACGGCTTGCTCTATTTTGAAAAAAGCCGGTATGGTCGGCCTACGCTAATCTAGCCCCGTAAACCGGCATAGTTTTGAAATGGTACTTCGGAAGTATTGATTCACGCCCCGGCGCAACCAGCCCTACAGCCCGTATTTCACGACAACGCGGTTGATCCGTCGACACCAAGGCTTGTAGAGGGCGGCCAAGAACACGCAGGTCGCGAGGCCGTGTGTGATATCGAACGGCACTGCCGTGGCAAGACGCGCCACGACGCCCGCCCACGTGAGCGGTTGTACAAAACCGATAATGTCGTACGCGTTGATCACCACGCCGTACAGCAGACCCGAAGCAAAGCCGTACGCCATCAGCGCCGGCATGCGCACGGTTCCATCCGCACGGTCGAACGCACCGGCATGCGCCAGCGCACCGCCAACATAGCCAACCAGGCCCCAGGCATACATCTGCCATGGCGTCCACATGCCCTGCCCAAAAAAGAAATTGCTGGTCAGCGCCGCCAGCGCGCCAACCATAAAACCATTGCGGCGACCAAGCGTCGCCCCCGCGATAATGGCGATGGCGCTCACCGGTTTAAAGTCGGGAATGGGCCCAAACAGGATGCGCCCCGCCGCCGCCAGCGCCGCCAGCACCAGCGTGGGCATAATCTGGCGCAAACCCGGACGAGATGCCTCGTAACCCGCAAAGAACAGTGCAAGCACCAGCGCCACCACGACAAGCATGGCAAGCGCCGCCTGCTCAACGCCCGCCAGCAACGCCGCTGCCATCACCGCCGGCACCGCCAACAACAGCGGGATCTCCAGTTTTGTGAGTAAACGCGAGAAACGACAGTCCGTCATCCCATCACGCCCTATAGAACACGTTGTCGGCAAAGAAGTCGGCCGGGGGCTCCATGCAGGCAATCTCGCCGTCAAACATCATGGCGACGTCGTCGGCTACCTGCTCGGCAAAGTCCAAATCGTGCGTAGCCATGATGACGGTGCCGCCAGCCTTCGCATGGTCA
>DBFAHJ010000205.1:0-2562 GCA_048227095.1 Collinsella aerofaciens
CGCGGTGACGTCGATGCCCATCTTGGAGCACAGGCGCGCCACCAGGTAGAGGCCGATGCCCGTTGCGCGCTTGGTGGTGCGGCCGTTGTCGCCGGTAAAGCCCTTCTCGAACACGCGCGGCAGGTCTGCCGCACACACGCCGCAGCCGTTGTCCGCGACGGTAAGCTCGATGCGCTCGCTCGCCAGACCCTCGTCCAGCAACGCACCCGAAAACACGATCTTTGCGCCGTCCTCACGCGCATATTTAATGCTGTTCTGAATGAGCTGGCCCAGAATAAACTCGAGCCATTTCTCGTCGGTAAAGACCTCAAAGTCGAGGTTCTCGCACACCGGAGCCACGTGCGCCGCGATAAGCTCGCGCGCGTTGGCTTTAATCGCGCCCGTCACCAAGGTCTTGAGATCCCAGCGGCGAATCAGGCAGTCGCGCTCCACGACTTCCGAGCGCGCATAGTACAGAGCTTGGTCGATATAGCGCTCCACGCGGGCAAGCTCGCGTGCCAGATCGTCCACGCGCGACAGGTCGTCTTCGCTACCGTCCAGGTTTTCCAAAATCAGATGGGCCGCCGCCAGGGGCAGCTTGGCCTCATGGACCCAGCTCTCGATATAGTCGCGATAGTCATCGGTCTGACGGCGGCCTTCGGCAACCTCGTCGCAAGCGGCTTTGCCCACCCGGCGCAAGACCTCGTACTCGAGCTCGCCCTCGGCATAGGTCGGGCATTGCACCATCTCCTGCACCCATGCGGGGCTCTCGAGCTCCTCGGCCGCGCGCTCCAGCTGACGCAGAAAACGGCGGCGACGCGCGTACTCGACCACGATGCCGAGCATACCAAAGATAAAGGACACGCCGACCGCCACGACCACGATAGAGACGGGTGCACCGGCAACCGTCAGCACAAAGCAGCTCAGCAGCACACCGCACGTCCACACGGCGACGGGAAGCAGCGCATCTTTAAAGAACTTGCCAAACGACATAGCCGGCCCCTAGACCGAATAGCCTTGGCCGCGATGCGTGGTCAAATACCCCTTGATGCCGATTTTTTCGAGCGTGGTGCGCAGGCGGTTGATGTTGACGGTGAGCGTATTGTCGTCCACGAAGGCGTCGGAGTCCCACAGGTCCTGCATGATGGCCGAGCGCGAAACGATCTTGCCCGCGCGGCTCAGAAGCAGCGAGAGGATACGCAGCTCGTTTTTGGTGAGCTCGGTGCTGGTGCCCGTTTGCGTGTTGGTGACCATTGAGCGGGCGAGGTCGAGCTCCAGCCCCTTGTGGACAAGTGTGCTGCGCTCGCCTGACGCCGCGGTGCGACGCAGCAGTGCGTTGATGCGCGCCACAAGCACACGGGCGCTGTAAGGCTTGGGAACAAAGTCGTCCGCGCCGAGCGTCATGGCCATAACCTCGTCGATCTCGGTCGTGCGCGACGTGAGAACGATGATGGGAACCTCGGATTCGCGGCGAACCTCGTGGCAGATATGCTGGCCGTCCTTGACGGGAAGCGTGAGGTCGAGCAGCACCAGGTCGGGCACGGCGGCGAGAATATCGCGCGAGACATGCTCAAACGATTCGCAGGCCTCGACTTCAAACCCGGCGCGGGCAAGGATGTCGACAAGCTCACGACGAATGGGCTCGTCGTCCTCAACGATATAGATCAGCGCCATTGATTCCGCTCCCCTCTTGGTTGTCTTGTCCCATTATGACCGCAAAGCTGCAGGTACACGCCTCGCGCGGTGCCAGGTGACAGAACTGTTCGCGAGCGGGGGCGTTTTGTCCGCCTCGCACTCGCAGCGGTGGCGGGGACCAAAATGATTCTTTAATCCCCGTCCCAGAAAAATCATTTAGCGGCGGGCGCGGAGCTTTTCGTAGCCTTCGGCGAAGAAGGCGACCGTGGCGGCGTCGGCCTCGGCGGCGTCCGTCTCGGTTGCGGGGACCACGCCGTGCTCGTCACTCACCAGGAACAGCGCGCCCTTGAGCTGCGCGGGAATGTCCACGCGCGTGACCGGGATGCCCTTGGTCTGGGCCAGCTGCTCAATGAGCGTCGCCGTGCCGCACAGACACTCGTCCGCTGGCGCCACAAAGGCCAGCTCGCCGTTATCGACGGCGGCGAGCAGCTCGGGCGCCACGCCGGTTTCGTCGGCCTCGGAGCGGGCCTCGGCGGAGCGGGCACGTAGCGCCTTGGCCGACGTATCGGCCAGCGGCTCGTACTCGCCCACCGTCATGGCGGCGTTGCCGTTGATGTCGATCACCAGCATGAGCACGCCGTCGTGTGCGGTGTAATCACCCTCGGCAAGCGACCACTCAACGTGTTGTTTGGCCCAGCTGAGCATGTTGTGGGTAAGCGGCTCGCCCTGCACCAGGCGCTCGGACAGCGCGCGAATGTGGCGGTTGAGCATGGGCACCTTTTTGTTGGACATGCGCCAACGGCAGACAAGCGCGGGCTTGTCGAGCGTAAACTTCTCGACCGCCTCCTGATTGGCGCAAAAGTCCTCGTACGCACGCTGATCCTCGGCATTGCCAAACAGCTCGGCATCATCAATCTGGGGCATGGTCATACCTTTCGTGTTAGTCAT
>DBFAHJ010000206.1:0-4100 GCA_048227095.1 Collinsella aerofaciens
TGCCCTGTTCATGGCGCGCACGACGCGCTTCCACGAGTTTGCCCGCAGCTTGACGACCACCCTGGGTGTCGAGGTGAGCCTGGCAACCCCCGATTCGCCGACTGCGGCGCACGACTTTGACCTGCTGATCCTCGATTCCGACGGCATTCGCAGCGACCGCATCGATCAGATTGCCAAGTGGCTTGACGATCGTGGCGGCGTCCCCATGCTGGTGATCGTCGACGATGAGGCCCTTGGCACCCTGCGCCTGCCGAATCACGCGCATGCCGACTTTGTGTGCCCCACGGCGACGCCCAACGAGCTCAAGGCTCGTGCGCAGCGCCTGATGGGCGAGGAGGAGACCGTCGCCGCCGACGATGTACTCAACATCGATAACCTCGAGATTAACCTGGCAACCTACCAGGTGACGCTCGATAACGAGCCCATCGACCTGACGTTGATGGAGTACTCGCTGCTGAGCTTTTTGGCGACGCACCCCAACCGCGCCTACAGCCGCGAGGTGCTGCTGCACCGCGTGTGGGGCTTTGAGTACTGTGGCGGCACGCGCACCGTCGACGTGCACATCCGTCGTATCCGCTCCAAGGTGGGCCCGCAGATCGCGGCGCATATCACCACCGTCCGCGGCGTGGGCTATCTGTTTAAGGACTAGATTTCCACCACAAAGGGGACAGGCACTTTTGTGGTGGTTTTGACGCAGGTACGGATTCCTTTCGGGTCTGCGGCAGAACTTAAGCCTTCCTAAAAGATTGCGTTCTCATACACTTGCGCCCGCATATTGGGGTACAACTCAACGTGAACAATGATGGCCCGCCACATGTTTGGCGGGCCTTTGGTTATTTGACGAAAGGATCGCAGCCATGAGCGAGTACGATTCCCAGCGTCCCCAGGATGCGGGCAACGCCGGCGAGACCCAGCAGCAGCCGCGTGTGCAGGTGGAGTCGACGCCTGCCGGCAGTAACATTCCCTACGTGCAGGCCTACGACACGCAGACCGGCAAGCCGCTGGGTGGCCAGCAGGTCGTGAACAAGCACACGGTGGTCAAGACCAAGACCAAAAAGCTGCCGATCTTTATTACGGCGCTTGCCGGCTGTGCCTGCGGAGCCCTGCTGGTCATTGCGCTCATTATGAGCGGCACGCTCGATATCGGTGGCGGCAAGAATGCCGTGACGGCGGGTGCTTCGGGTTCGTCGACGCAAAAGATCACCATTGACTCCGAGGACACCACGCTGGCCGAGGCCGTTTCTGCTAAGGCCCTGCCCTCCGTGGTTTCCATTACCGCCACTTCGAGCGGTAGCCAGAATGGCTCGCTTTCGCAGTCTGCCGACGAGTCGGACAGCTCGGGCAGCGTCGGCTCGGGCGTGGTGCTCGATACCGAGGGCCACATCCTCACCAACAACCACGTGGTCGATGGCTATGACCAGTACGTGGTGACCATGGACGACGGCACCACCTACGAGGCCGAGTTCGTGGGCAACGACGCCTCGAGCGACCTGGCCGTCATCAAGCTCAAGGACGCCGACGCCTCCAAGCTTACGCCGATCGAAATTGGCGACTCCTCCAAGCTCAACGTTGGCGAGTGGGTTATGGCGATCGGCTCGCCGTTCGGCAACGAGCAGTCTGTCTCCACGGGTATCGTGTCGGCGCTCTATCGTTCCACGGCCATGAGCTCTACCAGCGGTAACACCATCTATGCCAACATGATTCAGACCGATGCCGCCATCAACCCGGGCAACTCCGGCGGCGCGCTCGTCAACGACAACGGTGAGCTGGTGGGCATCAACTCGCTCATCGAGAGCTACTCGGGCTCCAGCTCGGGCGTGGGCTTTGCTATTCCCGTTAACTACGCCAAGAACATTGCCGACCAGATCATCGGCGGCAAGACGCCGGTGCATCCGTACATGGGCGCTACGCTTTCGAGCGTCAACGCGCTCAACGCCCGCACCAACAAGCTGAGCACCGATAGCGGCGCGTATGTGGCGAGTGTCGTCGAGGACGGTCCCGCCGCCAAGGCCGGCATCCAGGAGGGCGATGTCATTACCAAGCTGGGCGACGACGAGATTACGAGTGCCGATGGCCTGATCATCGCCCTGCGCAGCCACGAGGTGGGCGAGAAGGTCGAGATCACGCTCATGCACGGCAAGGAAGAGAAGAAGGTCACCGTCGAGCTGGGCTCCGATGAGGAGCTGCAGAACCAGCAGCAGGACGACAGTTCGACCGACACCGGCAACGGCGGTATTACCGACGCGCAGCGGCGCCATGACCTGGAGGAGCTACTGGGCCAGCAGGGCCAGGGTCAGGGCTACGGCCAGGGTTACTAACGAGCCATTTCGCACATGCCGAAGCCAGAGGGGCTGTCCCATCAACGCGGGACAGCCCCTCTTTTCTTATTGATCCGTTGGGGACGGAGGAAAACGGATCACTTGTGGCTGGCAAGAGGCCTGGTTCGTAATGGTCTGGACAGTTAGTTCAGATACGTATAAATCTGGGGCAGCTTGGGATGCGTTTTGAGCAATTTTTGATTGGGATGGGGTTTGAATGGGTGTTTGGGAGGGCGAGCGGGACGTTTACATGGTCTCGAGGAGCCAAAATTAGTTGAAACAGGGGTGTTCGTGCCTGATTCAGCTCTAGGATTTATACGTATCTGAACTAACTGTCCACCCCGGTCCGGCCGCTGCCGATTCGGTGCGGTTCGAGACCGCTATTCGGCCTCATTGCGACCGGTGGTACTCTAGTATCCGTTTGAAATCGAGCGAAGGAGTGCCGCTATGGAGCAATCGAGCCTGTTTGGTGACGGTGTGGACATCGATACCGAAACGCCCGCGAGCACGGATGCCGCCGCACCGACCGATGCCCGTGCCCAGGCGGCAGCGCGTGCGGCCGAGCTGCGCCACGAGCTCGATTACCACGCCTATCGCTACTACATGCTCGATGCACCCGAGATAACGGATGCCGCCTTCGACAAAATGCTCGTTGAACTGCAAGAAATCGAGGCTGCCTACCCCGATCTGGTGACGCCCGACAGCTATACCCAGCGCGTGGGCGGCTACGTGAGCGAGCAGTTTACGCCGGTCACGCACATGGCGCGCATGTATTCCATGGACGATGCCATGGATCTGGACGAGCTCGACGCATGGCTCCAGCGCACCGAGGATGCGCTCGGTGCCGGTAGCGTCACCTATACCTGCGAGCTCAAGATCGACGGCCTGGGCGTGGCGCTTACCTATCAAAACGGCACCTTCGTGCGCGCGGCCACACGTGGCGATGGCACCACGGGCGAGGACGTGTCGCTCAACGTCCGTACCATCAAGGACGTGCCCATGCACCTGTCCGAGCCGGCGCTCGTCCACATGGGCGCCGACCGCGAGCGTGCCATCGAGGTGCGCGGCGAGGTCTACATGCCCAAGGGCAGCTTTGTTCGTCTGAACGACGAGGCCGATGCTGAGGGCCGCGACCCCTTCGCCAACCCGCGCAACGCCGCCGCCGGCAGCCTGCGCCAAAAGGATCCCAAGGTCACGGCGCGCCGCGACCTGGCCACCTTTATCTATGCCATCGCCGATACCGACCCGCTGCACGTCCACAGCCAGCGCGAGCTCCTCGATTGGTTGCGTAGCGCCGGCTTTAGCGTCAACCCAAACGTGGCTCGTTGCGCCACGCCGGCAGAGGTCCACGAGTTCTGTGCCCAGGCGCTCGAACATCGCGGTGACCTGGACTACGACATCGACGGCGTGGTCGTAAAGGTCGATAGCTTTCAGCAGCAGCTCGACCTGGGCTTTACCGCCCGCGCGCCGCGCTGGGCCATCGCCTTTAAGTTCCCGCCCGAGGAAAAGCAGACCGTCCTGCGCGAGATTCGTATTCAGGTGGGCCGCACCGGTGTGCTCACACCGGTCGCCGAGTTCGACCCGGTGACGGTCGCCGGCTCCACCATCGCGCGCGCCACGCTGCACAACATCGACGAGATCCGCCGCAAAAACGTGCGCGAGGGCGACACTATCATCGTGCACAAGGCGGGCGACGTAATCCCCGAGGTTGTGGGCCCGGTGCTCGACAAGCGCCCGGTCGATTCGGTCGACTGGCACATGCCCGAGGTCTGCCCCGTGTGC
>DBFAHJ010000207.1:0-3406 GCA_048227095.1 Collinsella aerofaciens
GTGCGCGACCCAGCTATCTCAACTCCAGCCTTACTCCGGCCCAGCAAAACACCGTGCTCAAGCGGGCGCGCGAGGGCCGCTACCAGCTTATGTACGTGGCGCCCGAGCGCTTGCTCGAGCCGCGTTTTTTGGCCTTTGCGCAGGAGGCTGCGGGTTCCGCCGGCATTGGCGTGCCGCTCGTGGCCATTGACGAGGCCCACTGCGTAAGCCAATGGGGTCAGGATTTCCGCCCCGCCTACCTGCAGATTCGCGAGTTCATCGATTCCCTGCCGCAGCGCCCCATCGTGGCGGCTTTTACCGCTACGGCGACCGAGCGTGTGCGCGCGGACATTCAGCAGATGCTTGGCCTGCAAAACCCCGCGACGGTAGTGACGGGCTTCGATCGCAAGAACCTCTACTTTGGTTGCGAGGAGATGGGCGACAAGGCCAAGACTGCCTGGGTGCGCGACTACGTGATCGCGCATTCGAGCGAGAGCGGCATCGTGTATTGTTCGACCCGCAAGACAGTTGATGCGCTGGCGGGCGAGCTTGCCGAGGCGCTGGGCCCCAGCGGCATTCGCGTTGGCCGCTACCATGCCGGCATGGGCAACGACGCCCGTCGCCAAAGCCAGCGCGCCTTTATCGACGACGATATCCAGGTGATGGTTGCCACCAACGCCTTTGGCATGGGCATCGACAAGCCCAACGTGCGCTACGTGATCCACAACAACGTGCCCGAGAGCATCGAGGCCTACTACCAGGAGGCGGGCCGCGCCGGCCGCGATGGCGACCCAGCCAGCTGCCACTTGCTGTGGAACGGCAACGATTTTCGCATGCGCCGCTTTCTGATTGACCGTGGCGATGCTGCCGATGAGGCGCTCGACGATGAGCAGCGCGCGTGGGCGCTCCAGAATCGATATCGTCTGCTCAGCCAGATGGAGGGTTACTGCAATACCACCGGTTGCCTGCGCGAATACATGCTGCGCTACTTTGGCGACGAGGCCGCGGCCGAGCATGCGGCAGCCGCCGCGGCCAGTACGGGCGGCACCGCCACGGACGAGGCCGAGGGCTGCGGCAACTGCAGCAACTGCCTCACGCAGTTCGAGGTCGAGGACGTCACCGATATGGCCCGCGCTGCCGTGCGCTATGTGGCCACGCGTCCCATGCGCTTTGGCAAGTCGCTCATCGCCGATGTGCTCCATGGCGGCAACACCGAGCGCATTCGCCAGATGCATCTGGACGAGGATCGCGGCTACGGTGAGCTGTCGAGCGAATCGGTCGGGCGCATCAAGGACATCATCGGCCAGCTGTGCGGCCGCGGTTATCTGGCCACCTCGCAGGGACAGTACCCGGTCGTGGGGCTTGGCCCGCGCGCTGGCGAGGTCGAGGACGAGACGTTTGCCTTTACCGTTAAGCGTCGCGCGTCCAAGCGCAAGGCCTCGGCCCGCGCCCGCCGTGCGGTGGATCTGCTGCGCGAGGAGGCCGAGCTGGATCAGCGCCCGCGCGTGGGCGACGATGCCGAGCTGTTCGAGTGCCTGCGTGCCCTGCGCAAGGAGATCTCGACCGAGCTGGAGATGGCGCCGTATATGGTCTTTTCCGATAAGGCCCTGCGCGGCCTGTGCCGCCTACGCCCACAGACGCGCGACGAGCTTATCCAGGTCAACGGCATCGGCGAGAAAAAGGCCGACGCCTTTGGCGAGCAGTTTATGGCGGCGATTGAAGAGTTTGAGTCCGAGTATGCACGGGATGGAGCGTAACGATGGCATCCGATGATAAAACCGAGCGCACTGAGGTGTCCGCTGTGCCGCTGTACCAGCAGGTTATGGACGACCTAAAGGGCGAGATCGCGCGTGGCGTGTACGCATCCGGCTCGCGCATTCCTTCCGAGATGGAGCTCGCGAAGTACTACGGCGTGGGACGCATCACCGTGCGCCGCGCCATCGAGGAGCTGTCGCGCGCGGGGTATCTCAACCGCCAGCAGGGGAGGGGCACGTTCGTGTGCGCGCCCAAGCTCAAGCGCAAGATTGTCCAGAAGGGTGACGTTCAGAGCTTTTCCGAGGGTTGCGCTGCCAACGACATGGTGCCGGGTGCGCGCCTGGTATCGCGCACGGTGGTTGCGGCGACGCGCGAGGACGCGGCGTTCTTTGGCGTAGAGCCCGGCTGCGAGCTTATCGTGGTCGAGCGCGTGCGCACGGCCGACGGCATCCCCGTCATGCTCGAGAACAACGCCTTTGTGCTGGCTGACCATCCCTATCTGCAGACACTTGCCGATAAGGACCTCACCGATAACTCGATCTTTGCGCTCGTTGCCGAGCATTCGGGCCGCGCGCCGCTCAAGTCCGACCCTTGCACCGTGGAGATTGCGCTTGCCGATGCTCAGGCGGCCCCGCTGTTGGAGGTGCCGGTCGGCGAGCCGCTCTTCTATATGGAGGCGTACTTTACCGATGCGGACGAGCGGCCCTTGCTGCTCGGACGCCAAAAGATCGTGGGCTCGCGCTACGTGTTCGACATCTAACGTCCATAGATAGAACAACATAGAACAAGTTTGGTGAAATGACTTCACGAGCGTCGTCGTGCGTGCTATAAATAGGACAATATAGAACGACCGCAGGTACGAGCTGTCGTCGTTCAAAACCGCCACACAAGGAGGAGCATCACCGTGAACGCACGCGATCTGGTTCAGGAAATTATCGAGCGCAAGGGCAAGATTGAGAACGTCTTTTGGATCGCCTGCGGCGGTTCGATGATCGACCTGATGCCGGCCAACGAGCTGCTCAAGCGCGAGGCCACCACGTTTGCCTCGACGGTCTACACGGCGCGCGAGTTTTGCCTGATGGCTCCCAAGAGTCTTGGCGAGAAATCACTCGTCATCGCCTGCAGCCACAGCGGCAATACGCAGGAGGTCGTCGACGGTTGCGAGATGGCGCTGGCAGCCGGCGCCGAGGTCGTGGCCATGACCGACTGCGAGGGCTCCAAGATTGATAACGGCAAGTGGACCACCTGGGTCTATCCGTGGGGCGAAGGCGTTCCGCAGGCCGAGGTTCCGCAAGGCATCGGCGTCCTGATGGCTGCCGAGCTGCTCGACCAGCAGGAGGGTTACGAGGCACTCGCCGACATGTACGCCGGCCTTAAGCAGATGGATGCGCTGTTGCCCGCTGCCCGTGAGAAGGTCAACGCCGAGCTGGGCGATCGCTTTGCCGAGCTCTGCCAGCAGCATAAGTTCTTCTATATCCTGGGTTCCGGCCCCAACTTTAGCCAGACCTACGCCATGGCGATTTGCTCGCTTATGGAGATGCAGTGGCAGCACTGCTGCTACATCCACTCCGGCGAGTATTTCCACGGTCCTTTCGAGGCTACCGAGCCCGGCGTGTTCTACTTTGTGCAGCTCGGATCGGGCGAGTGCCGCCCCATGGAGGAGCGCGCGCTG
>DBFAHJ010000208.1:0-4475 GCA_048227095.1 Collinsella aerofaciens
GAGTGCCTCGGAAAGGCCGACGAGCGCCGTGAAGAACGAGACCAAAGCGGTCAGAAGTCTCACGAAATCAATCAAATCGGTCATGGGCATCACCTCCCATCAGGTGGAGGGCGCTGCCCGGCACATGGAACTGCCGCCAACAGCATCAATTCTATCAAAGCGCAGTTAGGTATGCGAATGTTTGTTCGTATTTCAAGAGACCAGCGTCAACTGTGACAAAGGGGCTATCCCTTTGTCACATTATTCGATGATGGTGCGGGAGTTCTGCTTATGCATGGTGGCGAGCATGTGTTTGGGAACGGCGTGGACCATGCAGCTGCCGATAGTCGCGCTCGCGGCGGCCTTGGCCGCGTCACTGCCATTCTTGGTGGCATAGCTGTGACGGAAACGCTTGAGCATGGCAATGTCGTTGCCGCCGTCGCCGTAGACCGCGACCTCGTCCTCGGCAATACCGTAGTAGCCCGCCAGCCAGGCCACGCTCTCGCCCTTGTTGCACGCCGCATCCGTAATCTCGAACATCACCGGATCGAACGGCGCGTTGACCACACGGTCCGAGCGCTCGGCCAAATACGCCTTAAGGTCGCGCTCCAGCTCGGGCGAGGTCACGCGGCAGTTGATTTTGCACACATCGTGGCGCAGGATGTCACCAATCGACTGGTCGAAATACTGCTCCTCGTGATACCCGCCACGTGCACGCATGCCGCGCATCACGATGCGCTTGATAGGACTGTCCTTTTTAAAGCCCGCCTGGTGCATCTCGAACGAACCGCTCGAAAACATGCCATCGGGCGTGGAGCAGTCGAAGCAAATGTCCGGAAACTCCTTGAGCAGCTCCTCGGTGATCTGCGGGTCGATGGTCCAGGTCTTGAGCACCTCGCCACGACTGTCGCGCACGATGGAGCCGTTAGAGCAGCAGGCATCGAGCGCCAGGCCCGTAAAGCCATGCTCGCCGATCGGCGGCGTCGAGCGTCCGGTCGCAGGAACCACATGCAGGCCAGCCTCGGTCAGCTCGCGAATGGCGCGGCGGATGGTCCCATCCGCCTCATGCAGGGCGTTCAGCAGCGTTCCGTCTAAGTCACTCGCAAACATCTTGATCATGGGTATGCCTCTCCTTCGTCTGCACGATATTGTAGACGAGAACGGGCGCGCCCCAAGAGAGGCACGCCCGTCAGGCGAAAGATTGTCCTACACCGCAGCGGGACCGTGTTCGCCGGTACGGATGCGGATGACTTCCTCGACCGGCTCGACCCAAATCTTGCCGTCTCCAACGGTGCCGCAATCTTGGAAACGGCGCGGCAACGGGCGCGAAACGGACGGGAAATACGCGAGCAAGGAGGCCGTGAGCGCACCCGTCCCGGCTAGCGCCGGAACAGCTCGCGGGCTCGGTCGCGGAGGTCGGTAGCTCGGATGACGCCCTCGTAGCGGTTGATACGCAAGCGCGGGAAGGCATTGAAGAAGCGCAGGTCGCGGCGGCTGAGTGACACGCTCGGCACCGGACGGCTTATGCCCTTGCCGGCAAGGCGACGACTGAGCGACGGACGCGGCATGCTCGGCGCGGCATCGGCCACGCGGCGGGCGGCAAGCGCCAGGCCGCGAGCACCATCCGAGATAAACGTCGGCATCGAAGCCTTCTCGCGCAGGGCATCGAGCGCGGCGTCACCCAGCTCGGCCAGCCACGCGTTAACGGCACGGCTACGGATGTGCGTCTGTGCCACCGAGTCAATCGTAGAATCGGGAATGCGCTCGAGCATTGAGTCGGACGCATCGGCAAGCGACTCGTTGATGCGGTCGGCAAGGTCGGCCCGGACGCGCTCCAGCTGATCAGACAGACGCCGCCAGCTCGCCAATGAGCACAACGCGTCGACCATCATCGCGACCGCGACGATAAAGGCGGACAACCGCACAATCAGCACCGGCAGATGGCCAAGCAGCCCCAGCAATGCCGGCTCCACTAAACGGCAAATGCACAACGCACCCAGGCCAAACGCGCAGGCCCAGTACAGACAGATACGTCCGTGCAGGTTAAACGGCAGATGCGAATAGTCCCAAAAGCGAGCGCCCGTTGTTTTTTCCAACAGCACGCCTACGCTGTACTCAATCACGCTGCATACGAGCGCTGCAGCGACAAACTGGCTCGGGGCATCCGGAATCCCGCGCAACAGCAGCCAGCAGGCAATGCCGCCCGCGCCATAGATAGGGCAACACGGTCCCAGCAAAAAGCCGCTGTTGGCAAAGCGTCCGTGGTTGAGCATGGCGCAGACTGTCGATTCCCATGCCCAGCCGCAAAAACCGTAGAAGGCAAACGAGAGCACCAGTGCCGAAAGCGGGCAGGCGGCAAGCATCGCGCCGTCAAAGGACATGTCGATCGCGGTCCCCACCGTCTACCCTCTCCTCTTTTCACTCGATGCTTTACTCACGCTATCGTCCGTCTCGTCCTTGCGCCGCAGACGACCGGCGACCGTCTCGCGCAGAGCGCACCATTTATCTGCCAGGCATACAATCCAAGCCTCACGACACGTCGGCGGCACTGGCACCAGCGGAAACATATGCCGCACGATGATATTCCGCTCGCGCGGCGTCAGCTCAAAATCTTCCTCGGCACGTGCCAGGGCAAAAAACGGATGCCGAAATCCGTGCAGGCGATGGCTCGGATCGGGATCGTGCCAGTCATAGAGAAAGTAGTCGTGCAGCAAGGCTCCGCGCAGCAGCGAGGCGCGGTCAATCGAAATGCCAGCACGGCCCAAGCGCTCGGCAAAGGACAGGCTCGCGCGCGCTACCGAAGTCACATGTGCATACACCGTCACATCGCCATGTTGGATAAACTCGCGCGTCAGGTCCAGACGGCCCGCCTGGGCCAGTTGACGGGCAGCATGGTCTACTTCGCGCGCGATTTTCTCGGCACGAACGGCATCGGGCATGCTGCCTCCTTCCAGCGGCTCACGGCGGCAAGCCACGGCCTGTGCACAATCGATAAAAACATCATGGAACACATCAGTATGGCATCGGACAAAACGTTTTGCCCCACCAGTTGGCGAATTACCGCGCCGCCGTCACATATCAAACGCCAAAATGTGCGAGACTGTCTTGTGCAATTGTGTCGGCCGAGGGAGCGCCGGCGCTCGATTCGCATGGAGTAACCCACAACGATGCTGCTTACGCAAACTACAACGCCCGAGGACGTCAAGGCTCTTAATCGTGCCGAGCTCCCGCAGCTCTGCGACGAGATTCGCCACGCCATCCTCGAAAGCTCCGCCGCCGTCGGCGGGCACGTTGCCCCCAACCTGGGCGTCGTTGAGCTTACGGTTGCGCTTCATCGCGTGTTTAACTCCCCTATCGACAAGATTGTCTTTGACGTTTCGCACCAGACCTACGCCCACAAGGCGCTGACGGGGCGCGCGTACACTTATATCGATCCGGAGCGTTATGGTGAGGCTTCTGGCTTTGCCAATCCCGACGAGTCCGAGCATGACCTGTTTGCCATGGGGCACACCTCCACGTCGGTGAGCCTGGGCTGCGGCCTGGCGCACGCTCGTGATCTGGCGGGCGATACGTACAACGTCATCGCCATCATTGGCGACGGCTCGCTTTCGGGCGGCCTGGCGTTTGAGGGCTTTAACAATGCCGCCGAACTCGATAGCAACCTGATCATCATCGTCAACGATAACGACCAGTCCATTGCCGAGAACCATGGCGGCCTGTATCGCAATCTGGCCGAGCTGCGCGCCAGCAACGGCGCCTGTGAGCGCAACATTTTCCGCGCGATGGGGCTCGACTACCGCTATCTGGACGCCGGTAACGATGTGTTGGCCCTCGTCGACGCGCTGCAGGAGCTGCGCGATATCGATCACCCCATCGTGCTGCACGTTTCGACCGCCAAGGGCAAGGGCTTTGAGCCAGCCCAGAGCGACCCCGAGCGCTGGCACCACGTGGGTCCGTTTGACATGGCGACCGGGCGCAAGCTCTGCCCGGGCCATCCGAGCGAGCCTGCGCCGCGCACCTACGCCGACATTACGGGCGAGGCGCTCAGCGCCGCCATCGAGCGCGATCCGCAGGTCGTGGGCATCACGGCCGCCACACCCTACATCATGGGCTTTACACCCGAGCTTCGCGCCGCCGCCGGCAAACAGTTCGTCGATGTGGGCATTGCCGAGGAGCACGCCGTGACCTTTGCCACCGCGCTTGCGCGCTCGGGCGCCAAGCCAGTCTTTGGTGTGTACGGCACGTTTTTGCAGCGCGCCTACGACGAGCTGTGGCACGACCTGTGCCTCAACGACGCCCCCGCAACCATTTTGGTGTTTGGTGCGTCAATCTTTGGCACCACGTCCGAGACGCACCTTTCGTTCTTTGATATTTCCATGCTGGGCGGTCTTCCCAACATGCACTACTTGGCGCCGGCCTGCATGGAGGAATATCTGTCCATGCTGAGCTGGTCGCTCGACCACCGCGAGCATCCCGTGGCAATCCGCGTACCGGGC
>DBFAHJ010000209.1:0-6912 GCA_048227095.1 Collinsella aerofaciens
ACCCATCGAAACACATCTCCACCGTTCCTTCAACTGGGAAAACGGCGCCCCCGGGGCCCGGATGGGGCCTCGGGGGCGTTCGGCTAGCTGCGGGAACGGCCTGTCCGCCTAATGTGTTCGGCTGAGATCGGAAATCAACCCGCGTGTCACAGCGGAGCTGATTCAGTTGAGATTGCCTGAACATTCCGCCCCTCTTTACGCCCTCGGGTATACTCAAAAGCTACTGATTCGATTTGATGCCCAGCAACAGCAGAGGGGATAGTATATGTGCGGTTTTGTCGGTTTTGTCGGTGGGACGGATAACCAATCCGAGGTGCTCACCAAGATGATGGACCGCATCGTCCATCGCGGTCCCGACATGGGCGGTCAGTTTATCGACGGCCGCGTTGCCCTCGGCTTCCGCCGCCTGTCGATCCTCGACCTGACCGAGGCCGGCGCTCAGCCCATGGCCAATGAGGACGGCAGCGTCGTCATTGTCTTCAACGGTGAAATCTACAACTTCCAAGAACTCCGTTCCGAGCTCGAAGCCAAGGGCTACAAGTTCCATTGCGGCGCCGACACCGAGAGCCTCCTGCACGGCTACGAGGAGTGGGGCGAGGCCGTCCTCGATCGCCTGCGCGGTATGTACGCCTTCGTCATCTGGGACAAAAAGAAGAACAAGCTTTTTGGCGCCCGTGACATCTTTGGCATCAAGCCGCTTTACTACTATCCCATGGCCGATGCGGGCGACGGCGCTCCGGGCGTGCTCTTTGGCTCCGAGATCAAGAGCTTCTTGGACTACCCGCACTTCCACAAGGCGGTCAACAAAAAGGCCCTGCGTCCGTACATGACGCTGCAGTATTCGGCAACCGAGGAGACCTTCTTCGAGGGTGTCTACAAGCTGCCGCCGGCGCACTACTTTACCGTCGATATCCCGACCGGCAAGATGAACATCGAGCGTTACTGGGATTGCGATTACTCTGCCGTCGAGAAGCCGTTCGAAGAGTATGTCGATGAGCTGGACGAGGTCGTGCACGAGAGCGTCGAGGCCCATCGCATCGCCGACGTCAAGGTCGCGTCGTTCCTCTCCGGTGGCGTCGACTCCAGCTACATTGCCGCTTGCCTCATGCCCGACAAGACCTTCTCGGTGGGCTTTGACTACAAGAACTTCAACGAGACCAACTACGCCAAGGAGCTTTCCGATAAGCTCGGCGTCGAAAACGTTCGCAAGATGATTACCGCCGACGAGTTCTTCGGTGCGCTCGAGGACATCCAGTATCACATGGACGAGCCGCAGTCCAACCTGTCTTCCGTGCCGCTGTGGTTCTTGGCCGAGATGGCCCGCAAGGACGTCACCGTGGTGCTTTCGGGCGAAGGCGCCGACGAACTCTTTGGCGGCTACGCCTACTACGAGGATACGGTCCCGGTGCGCAAGTACAAAAAGATGGTGCCGCTGCCCGTCCGTCGCGCGCTCGGTAACCTGGCGCTGCATATGCCGTACTTCAAGGGACATAACTTCCTGGTCAAGGGTGCCGAGATCCCCGAGAAGTCGTTCCTGGGACAGGCTCTGGTATGGCCGGAGCGCGAGGTCGACGGCGTGCTCAAGCCCGAGTACAACACCGGCGACGGCGCCTTTGAGCTCGCTGCACCCATCTACGCACGCGTGAAGGGTCAGCCCGAACTGGTCAAGAAGCAGTACCTGGACATGAACATGTGGCTCCCGGGCGACATTCTGCTCAAGGCCGACAAGATGTGCATGGCGCACTCGCTGGAGCTGCGCGTGCCCTTCCTGGACCGCAAAGTCATGGAGTTCGCCGAGCACATTCCCGATCGCTACCGCATCAACGAGAACGGCAACAAGCAGGTACTCCGCCACGCTGCCAACAAGTCGCTGCCCGATGAGTGGGCCACCCGTCCCAAGGTGGGCTTCCCGGTGCCGATTGTCTACTGGCTGCGCGAGCAAAAGTGGTACGACTATGTCAAGGAGTACTTCACCGCGCCGTGGGCAAGCGAGTTCTTCAATACCGACGAGCTCATGCACCTGCTCGATCTGCACTTTGCGGGCAAGGGCGATTTCCAGCGCAAGATCTATACGCCGCTCGTGTTCCTAGTGTGGTACAAGCGCTTCTTTATCGACGAGGACCAGCCCGCTGTTCAGGCTGCCTAGCCTCGGCTTACGAACGCCTGCGCGTAACGGCTCCTCCGGGAGCCGTTTTTGCGTGGGTGCGTTTCAGTTACTATAAAACCGTCCCTGCCAAATGGCTGAGAAAGGTGAAAGATGCACCATTCGGATTCCGCGACCGTGACCACGGTCGATACGCTTGCCAAGCTTCTCGATGTGTGCGGCGAGCTGCGCGCATCAGAGCAGGTTGACGAGCGCGCCGTGACCGGCTGCTCGTTTGATTCGCGCGCGGTCTCGGCAGGTGACGTATTCTTTTGCAAAGGTGCTGCCTTTAAGCCCGCGTTTTTGAGCATGGCGCTCGATGCGGGCGCCGTCGCATTTGTGTGCGAGGAGTCGCTGGTCGAGTCTCTGGAGCCGCTGGCGCAGGAGAGCGGTGCTGCGATGCTGGTTGTTGATAGTGTTCGCACGGCCATGGCCCTGTTGCCGCCGGAGGTCTACGACCGTCCCGACCACGACGTCAAGATCGTGGGCATCACCGGCACCAAGGGAAAGACCACGGCCGCTTTTATGCTCCAGTCCATCATCAAGGCGGCGGGCGAGTCCTGCGGCATGATCGGCTCGGTGAGTACCGACGATGGTATCGAGTGCTATGAGAGCACCAACACCACGCCCGAGGCCCCCGAGGTTTGGCGCCATATCGCCAACTGCCGCACGTCCGGTCGCCAGTCCATGGTCATGGAGGTCTCGAGCCAGGCGCTCAAGTACCAACGCGTCGAGAATCTGCCGTTTGACGTGGCGTGCTTCCTCAACATCGGCCGCGACCACATCTCGCCGATCGAACACCCCACGTTTGAGGATTATTTTGAGAGCAAGCTTAGGATCTTTGACCAGGCAAAGACCGCCGTGGTGAATCTGGGCACCGATGAGGTTGACCGTGTGCTAGAGGCAGCGTCGACGGCCGAGCGCTTGGTGACCGTTGGCGTCGAGCATCCCGAGGCAAGCCTGTGGGCGAGCGATGTCCGCATGCTCGGCTTTAACATCGAGTTCAACTTGCACGGCATGAGCGCCGACGAGCCCGAGGCGGGGGAGAAGGTCCTGCTGGGTATCGCGGGCGACTTTAACGTGGAAAACGCGCTGGTCGCTATCGCCGCTGCGCGCGAGATCGGCATCGGTATCGAGGCTATCAAGAAGGGCCTCTCCAAACTGCGTGTGCCGGGCCGCATGGAGGTCGTGGAGTCGAAGGACGGCCGCGTGATCTGCGTCGTTGACTATGCGCACAACCAGCTTTCGTTCCGTTCGCTTTTCTCGTCGGTCAAGCGCGCGTTTCCCGCTAGCCCCGTCATTGCGCTGTTTGGCGCCGCCGGCGGCAAGGCGCAGGAGCGCCGCGAGCAATTGCCACGCGAGGCCGCACCGTATTCCGACCTGATGATCTTTACGAACGAGGATCCAGCTCACGAGGACCCGATGAAGGTCTGTCGCGAGCTTGCCGAGCATGTTCCCGACGATACGCCGAACAAGATCATCCTCGACCGCGAAGCCGCTGTGCATGCGGCGTTCAAGGCGGCGCGCGAGGAGTACGTCAACCCCGATGCTCCCACCATTGTCTTGCTGCTGGCAAAGGGTGACGAGGAGCTCATGCACGTGGGCGACGAGTTCGTGCCCATCGAGAGCGACCTTTCGCTGGCCAATCGCCTGATCGATGTTACCCAGTTTGACTAATGAACCATGATGGCGGCGGCGCCCTGAGTGCGCTGTCGCCATAAGCGTGTTCCCTCAATCAAAACATGCCGTCCAAGTCCAAACCCTTCTACGTAAACGGAGTAACCATGTCCCACAATACCCTGCCGACCGTCGCTGAGCTTTCGGGCGAGATGCGCGAGCGCTTGGCCAAGGTCAAATACGTCTTTACCGACCTGGATGCCACGATGCTTGCACCCGGCTCGTGCGTGCTACGCGACAACGACGGCAACCCCTCGACCAAACTCGTCGAGGCCGTCGTGGCGCTCGCTCGTGCTGGCATTCAGGTGGTTCCCACCTCGGGCCGCAACCGTACCATGATCCACGAGGACGCGCGCGTGCTCGGCCTCAACTCCTACATTGGTGAGATGGGCGGCCTGGTTATGTACGACCTCAAGGCCAACGATTGGGAGTATCTGACCGGCGACATGCCTTACGACCCCGTCTGCGGCCTTACTCCGCACCAGGTGATCGAGCAGACCGGCGTGTGCGAGAAGATCCTTGCCCGCTGGCCGCACAAGATCGAGTATCACAACGACATGTCGACCGGCTACAAGTACCGCGAGGTCACCGTCGGCATGCGCGGCGATGTGCCCGACAATGAGGTCCAGGCCATCCTGGACGAGGCCGGCTGCGGCCTGGTGTGGGCCTGTAACGGTCACCTGACGCATCTGTCCAAGCCGACGACGCTCGAGCTCGATCGCGTCGAGGACGGTCGCGCATTCAACATCAACCCCGCGGGCCTCAACAAAGGCGTCGCCATTGCGCGCTTCTGCGAGCACCTGGGGATCGAGCGCGAGGAGACGCTCGCGCTCGGCGACTCCGAGTCCGACTTCTACATGGCCGATCACGTGGGCACGTTCTGCCTGGTCGAGAATGGCCTGACGAGCGCCGGCGCGCCCGAGTTCCTGGCTGCTTGCGAGAACGCTTTCGTTACGCGTGGCAAAATTGTCGACGGTTGGGCGGCGACGGCAGAGCTGCTGGTCGCGGCGCGTTCGTAGCGCGCCGCCGCCGCACTTGGACATGTCTTTTCGAGAGAGACTGGTGAGGTAATGTCCGATATCGAGAATCCGGCAGGCGACACGCGCCCGATTGGCGTGTTCGATTCTGGTTTGGGCGGTCTGACGGTTGCGCGCGCCATCGCGACGGCGCTGCCGCACGAGTCCGTCTACTACTTTGGCGACACCAAACGCTGCCCCTACGGCACGCGCACCGAGGATGAGGTGCGCTCGTTTGCGTTGCAGGCGGGTCGTTGGCTTTCGAAGCACGACGTCAAGATTATGGTCATCGCCTGCAACACGGCGACCGCTGCGGCCTTGCGTCTGGCCCAGCAGGTGCTCGACGTTCCCGTGATCGGTGTGATCGCGCCGGGTGCCCGTGCAGCAATCAACAGCACGCGTACGCGTCGCGTGGGCGTGCTCGCCACCAACCTCACCATTCGCTCGGGCGCCTACACGCGCGCCATTCAGGATCTGGATGCCGGCGTCGATGTATACGGCTGTCCTGCCTCGAGCTTTGTCGAGGTTGTCGAACACGAGCTCGCCTCGGGTGCACATCTGCAGGAACAGTGGCTTGAGAACGAGGACATCTTCGATACGCCTGCCGTGCGTGCGCTGGTGGGTGCCACGGTTGAGCCGCTGCGCGACCACGGTATCGATACCGTGGTGCTCGGCTGTACGCATTTTCCGCTGTTGGTGGGACCTATCCGGCATGCGCTGGGGCCTGGGGTGCGCGTCGTGAGTTCCGCCGAGGAGACCACGCGCGAGCTGACCGATATCCTCACGCGCCGCGAGCAGCTGGCGGGCGACGCCGCCGAGCCGCAGCATCGTTTTGCCACGACGGCCGATAACATTGCCGAGTTTGCGGTGGCGGGCAGCTTTATCTTTGGACAGCCGCTCAAGAGCATCGAACATATCGATATCGATGAGCTGAAATAGATGTAAGGCAGCCGCCAAAGCCTTCGCCACATCTTTTGCCGAAAGGAAATTTCTATGGAGTACATGCAGGTCAACCGCGCCAACGGTCGCGCCGCCAACGAGTTGCGCCCCGTTAAGCTCACCCGTGGTGTCATGAAGCACGCCCACGGCTCGTGTTTGGCCGAGTTCGGCGACACGCGCGTGCTGTGTGCCGCCACTATCGAGGAGGGCGTGCCGGGCTGGCGAAAAGGAGCTAAGGCCGGCTGGGTGACCGCGGAATACGCCATGCTGCCGGCGTCGACCGGCAAGCGCTGCAAGCGCGAGCACGCCAACCGCAAGGGTCGCTCCATGGAGATCGAGCGCCTCATTGGCCGCAGCCTGCGTACCGTCGTCAACATGAAGGCGCTCGGCGAGTACACCGTCACCGTCGACTGCGATGTGATTCAGGCCGATGGCGGCACGCGTACAGCGAGCATCACCGGCGCCTGGGTGGCGCTGCACGACGCCCTCGCCATGTGGGTCGAGGCGGGCAAGATCGAGCGCATCCCGCTTATCGGCCAGGTGGCTGCCATCTCCATGGGCGTTGTCGACGGCAATACGCTGCTTGACCTCGATTATTCCGAGGACAGCCATGCCGAGGTCGACATGAACCTCGTCGCCACCGACACCGGTGAGATGATCGAGCTCCAGGGCACCGGCGAGCAGGCGCCCTTCGACCGCAAACGCCTCAACGCCCTGCTCGACCTGGGCGACAAGGGTATCGCCGAGCTCATCGAGCTTCAGCGCCAAGTCATCGCCTAACCTGCCAAAAAGGGACAGGTTTATTTTGGTAGGTTTTATCTGCTGAAATGCTGCGTTGAAAGGTCCGATCGCCTGAGAGGGGAGGGGTCAAGTGCCCAAACGCCCCTCACGCGGCTTGCTATAGAGACAAGGAGGCCAGTCATGGCACTTGAGAAGATTGACATCGACACCCTCGACCCGGCGGCGACCATCGTCGTGGCAACGGGCAACGCCCATAAGCTCACCGAGATCGAGGCCATTTTGGGCAAGGTCATGCCCGAGGTGCGCTTTGTGGCGCTCGGCCAGCTGGGTGATTTTGAGGATCCCGAGGAAAACGGCACGACGTTTTTGGAGAACGCCATCATCAAGGCCCAAGCC
>DBFAHJ010000210.1:0-4546 GCA_048227095.1 Collinsella aerofaciens
CCTTCGACTCGAATTCTTGACGGCCTGAACAATCGTCAATATCGGTCGGAGGGGTGGCTTTGTAAAGCCGTTTGTCTCCACCCGCGTAGCGGGTGGTTTAAAGCTGGCCGCTGCGCGGCCAGCGGACTAAAGTCTTGAAACGCAAAGGCGCGCCAGGGAATTCATCCCCGGCGCGCCTTATTTGTGATGTGGCAAAGAGACTGTCCCTTTGTCACATTATGCGAACTGGCTCAGATAGAGGTCGGCGTAGGCACCCTCGGCAGCCAGCAGCTCCTTATGCGTGCCCTGCTCGATAATGTTGCCGTGATCCATGACCAAGATCAGGTCGGCGTCCACGATCGTCGACAGGCGGTGCGCGATCACAAAGCTCGTGCGCCCGCGCATGAGCGCGTCCATGGCACGACCGATGGCAAGCTCGGTACGCGTATCCACGCTTGAGGTCGCCTCGTCCAGGATGAGAATCGCCGGGTTATTGAGCAGCACGCGTGCGATGGTCAGCAGCTGACGCTGGCCCTGGCTGATGCTTTCGGCATCGTTGGCCACGCGCGTGTCATAGCCCTGCGGCATGGTGCGCACAAAGAAGTCGACCTGCGCGGCGCGCGCAGCCGCCACGATCTCCTCACGCGTCGCCTCGGGACAGCCGTAGGCGATGTTTTCGGCAATCGTGCCATCGAACAGCCAGGCGTCCTGCAGCACCATGCCAAACTGCTGCCGTAGCTCGCCGCGGTCCATGCGGCTCGTATCCACGCCGTCGAGCGTAATACGCCCGCCGTCAATCTCGTAGAAGCGCATGAGCAGGTTGATGAGCGTCGTCTTGCCCGCGCCCGTGGTTCCCACCACGGCAATCTTCTGGCCCGGCTCGGCGGTAAACGACACGTCGTGCATAAGCGGCTTGTCGGGCGAATAACCAAAGCGCACGTGCTCAAAGGAGACGCGACCCTCAACGCGACCCGGCAGCTTGGCGGCCTCGTCCGGCAGCGGATCGGCCTCCATCTCGGGCTCATCGAGCAGGTCGAACACGCGCTCCGCACTCGCCAACGCGCTCTGCAGCGAGTTGAAGGTAAACGACAGCTGCGTCATGGGTTCGGACGCCTCGTAGATAAACTGGAAGAACGCCTGGAACACGCCGACGGTCATGTGACCGGCAACCAGCATGCTGCAGCCCACCAGCGCGATCACGATCTGCGCCAAACGGCCGATAAAGCGCACCGCAGGGCCGACGGCATTGATCATAAAGTCGGCCTTGGCACTCACGCGTGCCAGCTCGCCCGAGGCCTGGTGCACCTCGGCAGAACTTTGGCGTTCGCGGTTAAACGCGCGGATCACCAGACGGCCCGAATAGCCTTCCTCGACCGCACTCGTAATCTTGGACACCCACTCCTGGCGCTCGCCCGTCACATCGTGTGTGCGGCGCGAGACGACCTTCGTCACCAGCAGCGACAGTGCCGTAAAGAACAGAAAGACGAGCGTAAGCTGCACGCTGAACACGAACATCACGCTCACAGCACCAACAACCGTGCCGATCGACACGAGCAGCTGCAGCAATCCGCGCTGCATGCTCTCGGACATCTTGTCCAGGTCGTTGGTCGCGCGGCTGACGACCTCGCCGGGACGATGCGCGTCAAAATAGGCGAGCGGCAGACGGTTGAGCTTTTGCGCGATGCGGTTGCGCAGGCGCAGATTGAGACGCTCAGCGACGCTCGACATCAAAAAGCTCTGAAGCGCATAGAACGAGGCAGCGGCAGTCCAGATCATAAAGTAGACGAAAATGGTCTTGCCGCAGTTCTCCCAGGTGATGCTGAAAGTGGTGTCGTTGGCAAACGCCACCTGAATGTGGCCCCACAGCTCATCGATCACGCGGGCGCTATATGCCGGCGCGGCGGTGTTAAAGATGACATAGAACACAATGCTCGCGAACACGATATAGAAGCGCCAATGGTCGCCGGCAGCCTCACTCCACAGGCGGCGCACCGTCGCCCAGGTATCCCGAGGCGTCTCGTCCTCGTCTTCGTCGTCCACGTCGCGCATACGCTCTGCCTCGGCGCGGGCGCGCTCGTCCTCGGCACGTTCGTTTTCCTCGTAGAGCGCTTGGCGGCGAGCCTCGCGCTCCGCCGCCTTGGCGGCTTCGTCCAGGTCGGGCGCGACGCCCGTCTCCTCGACTGTCTCTACAACCGCAGCGCCATCGACGATGCCCTGCTTCTTGAGCTCCTCGGTCATGCTACTCACCTCCCTTCATCTGCGATTCCGCGATTGCGCGGTACACCTCGCAGGTTTCCATGAGCTCGTCGTGCGTGCCTAGGCCCACGATCTCGCCGTCTTTGAGCACCACGATCTGATCGGCATGCAAAATAGTCGAGATGCGCTGGGCGATGATGAGCACCGCGGCATCGCACGTCTCGTCCTGCAGCGCATGGCGCAGTGCCGCATCGGTCTTAAAGTCCAGGGCCGAAAAACTGTCGTCGAAGATATATAGATCGGCATGCTTCATGAGTGCGCGGGCAATCGCCAGGCGCTGGCGCTGACCACCCGAGAAGTTCGTGCCGCCCTGGGCCACCGGCGTATCGAGCCCCTGGGGCTGGTCGAGCACAAAGGTGCTCTGGGCAACCTCCAGCGCATGGAGCATGTCAGCCTCAGTCGCGTCTTCGTTGCCAAAGCGCAGGTTGCTCGCCACCGTACCCGAGAACAGCCATGCCTTCTGCGGCACATAGGCGATACGCCCGCGGATGTCGTCTTGCGAAAGGTCGCGCAGATCGATGCCATTCAGGCGAATGGCGCCCTTCGTGGCATCGTGGAAGCGAAGCAAGAGCTTGGCCACCGTCGACTTGCCCGAACCCGTCGAGCCTACAATCGCCGTGGTCTGGCTACGGCGACAGGCAAAGCTCAGGTCGCACAGGGTATCCTCGTCGGCATCGTCAAAACGGAACGACATGTGGTCGAACACGGCCACCGCGTCGGCACCGTCAACAGACTCCGCCGCGCACGTGTCCAGCGTGCGCTTGCCGTCCACGATGCTCGGCTCAATCTCCAACACCTGCTGCGCACGGTTCAGGCATGCGGCGGCGCGTGGGAGCGTCAGAATCACCATCTGCGCCGTCATCACAAAGAACAGGATCAGGATCGCGTACTCCAGCACGGCCGAGATGCTACCGATTTGCATGGCGTGGACGCCCACGCGGTCGCCGCCCACCCACAGCACCGCCACCTCGGCGATATTCATCAAAAAGAAGCTGGAGCTGTCGAGACCCACAAACAGGTGGTTGACCTTGATGGCATTGGCCGCGTAATCGCTAAACACCTCGTCCAGGCGCTGCTCCTCGTGGCGCTCCTTGTTAAATGCGCGGATGACGCGCACGCCCACGATGTTCTCGCGCAGCACCACGTTCATGCGGTCGATAAAGCTCTGCAGGCGCATAAAGATCGGCGCGGCGTTGGCAACGGTAAAGACCGCCGCCACCAGCACGATCGCAACCACCACGCCCAGCAGCGTACCCATGGCGGGATCGATGAACCAAGCAAAAATGATGCCTGCCACGGCCAAGAACGGCACCGGCAGCACCAGCTGAATCGTCTGAAGGACAGCTTGCTGAATCACGTTGATGTCGTTGAGCGAGCGCGTGATCATCGAACCCGTGCCAAAGCGCTCAAAGTCGCTGGCGGACAGCTCGAGCGACTTGTCGTACACGGCATTGCGGATATCGCAGGCCACGTTGGCGGCCAGGCGCGCCGAAAGATAGCAGCCCAGCACCGTGCCGCCGCTGGCCATGCCGGTCGCGATAAGCATGTACAGGCCGTTGCGTAATATATAGTCGACATCACCCGTGGTAATACCGGTGTTGACCATGTTCGCCAGCATCGTGGGAACCAACAGCGTACCGACGTTATCTATCAGCACCGCAAACAGCGTCACCGCAATCAGACCGCGGTACGGCCTCATAAACCTCATTAAGAGTCGCATGCGTCCCCCTCGCCCTTATCGTCAGTCTCGTTCTCGGCGGCCACTTGCCGTTTAAATGCCTCGCACTCTTCGTTAAGAACATGGGAGAACTTACCGACCAAGCGCATGATCTCGCACTGTTCCCACGGCTCGAGCGCCTCGAATGCCTGTTGCTCGGCTTTTTGCGCCGGCAACGCGTAGCGCTTGGCAAACCGCACGCCTTCTTCGGTCAGTCGTACAACCTTGTTTTTACGACTGCCCTCGGCAAACTCCAACGTCGCAAGCCCTCGCGCCCTAAGCGTTTTAATCGCCGAATTGATGGTCTGTTTGCTGTAGAACCATTCACTCGTCAGCCGACTCACGGCAACGCTTCCGCCCGCTGCACTCGTGTCGACGAGCATCCAGTAGGCGCAGTCCGAAAGGCCGCAGGCGCGCGAGAACTCCGAATAGATATGGTCGAGTCCATTGAGCAACCGATCGAAGTCGACCAGCGTAACCGCACTATTCATCTATCCCACCATTCAATTGTCCGATTTTTGACCAATTATGTGTCTCTAGATTAGTCCGAGTTTTGACTATCGTCAACAGGCTCTCCGCAAATGCGTGCATTTT